>JBBWWE010000221.1:0-1991 GCA_050256595.1 Planctomycetota bacterium | reverse complement strand
GAGCAAAATCACTGTCGTAGTGGACACCGACGCCATAATTGCCGAAGGCATCCGAGCCCTGCCAGATCATACCCGCACGGTTGCCACCGAGATCGGGATTCAGGTCGCACGGGACGAGCCGATCGGTGTAGTCGTTACCGCCTGAGTCCTGGATGTAGGGAGCATCGTAACCGGTGAGGTCGAGACCGAAATTCGAATCGAGCCCAACCAGTTCGACGAGGGAGTCGTCACCATTGTCTACGTTTCCGAAGACCTGATCCTCGACACCATCGAACTGTGCGAAAGTGGTTGGATCATCGTAAGCCCAGACATCATTACTCTCCATGTAGATGGCAACAGCGGGTCGTTCCTGTGACCCATCAAGTCCGCTGTCGCCGGTATGGATTTCGGAGAGAAGGATTCCATCGGCCGTGGTGAGTTCATATCGTTCGGGATAAGTTCCCAGGCAACACCAGAGAATCTCCGGGATACCGGTTTGATCGAGCAGGTTTGAGGTCAAGGTATCGACCGTCATGACGCTGCGGCCGAGTTGGGTCAGGGTATCTGCCAGGGCCAATCCACTGAGGATCTCTCCTCCCGTCTCGCCAATCCACACCACGTCGGTGATGGAAACGCCCGCTGTGGCAGGCAAACTGGTATTACTGCAGCCTTGTGCAAAGTCGAAGCCGACCACCTCGTAGTTGTGAGCTCCGGCGGTCGGGGTATCGATGAATGAAGTGGTGGTGCCGGGAACCCCGGTCGCCACGATGACTGAATCCCTGACGATCTGAATCTCGTCATAGTCGATCGGGTTGATCCATTCGAGAGTGATATCGGTGCCATCCGTGGTGGCTGTCAGACCTTGTGGTGGCAGCGTCTGGCAACCGGCATCGATCAACAGGCACCAGCGATCAAAGGTGGCAATGTTACCGGGGAAAATGTCTTCAATTGTCATCACCCAGGGACCCTGGGTGCCGGTATTGACAAAATCCTGCATGGCGTCCGGGCCGCTTGCTTCCATCGGGCACCCACAGTTGTAGGGCGGCGCGTTGGCAATGGCTCCATTGCTGTAGACCAGGTTGATGTCCGGTTCCGCACCGCCGAGCAGATCATGAAGCCGAACAGCGACTCCAGTCGGAGAACTCAAATCGATGGTGAGGTCTCCGATGAAGGGGTGACGGAGGTCGACCACCACATCGATGTCTCCGATGAGTACATCGTTGGTGATCAAGATGAAATCCGACACCGGGCTCACCGCTTGATTGATGGGTACGCCTGGTTCGCGGCACACCTCGATATCTGTCGAATCCAGCAACGCAACATTCTTGCAAATCAGTTCGGAAACATTGCCGTTCTGGAACGACTCGATGCAGATCACAGCGGTTCCTGGAACCGGGCGTGGCCCTCCGTTCCAGGTGGTACTGGTGCCGGCCAGGGTTGCTTCCAGGGCGCCGTCGACGTAGACCCGTATTTCGTCGAAAGCAGCCGGGCTGGTCCAGGATGCTTCAAGTTCGCCGGTACCCGGCGTGGAACTGGTCAGCAGGTCCAGAACCGGAACGACTCGAAAATCGGTGGTACAGCAGTTGGGCGGAAGCACTTCCCCCGTCACCAACGGCACCACGCAGTAGAGTACCGACGAGGGGACCGTCTGTGGCAGAGTTGTGTAACTGGTGGCGCTGCCATTATTGAGGGTCGTTTCCAGATTCCCATCGGCGTAGATCTCGAATCCCTCGTAGGTTTGTGGATTCGTCCAGGTCAGATTCGCAGAAGGCGACCCCGATGGTGCTTCGCAGAGGAGGTTGGTCACGCTTCCTTGTTCAAAGGCACGGACACACCATGAGTCGAGGGATCCGATTCGCGGTCCTCCGCCCGTGAAGACGTCATCGATGATGAGCGTCCAGTCTCCGACGGTCGAGATTCCCTGGAAGTCAGTGAGAGCCCCGGGTCCGGTGGGCTGGACGGGACAACCGCAGGTCAGAGGCAAGGTGCCCTGGGCGGCACCCAGATCCCAG
>JBBWWE010000220.1:0-8889 GCA_050256595.1 Planctomycetota bacterium | reverse complement strand
TCATCCTTATCTCGACCACCTCCGGAGGGCAGATCGAGCGGACGGCGAACCTTGTCGGAGGTCGCTTCCGAGACGATCGGGTACGACGCAACGAGCACCATCAGGGCTACTGCGAAGATGCGAATCAAGGCCTTGCCGATTCTGGTCTGCTGAGTGGTTTGCTTGAGTTGTGCGGTCATGGGTCCTCCTTTTCTGGGTTCCCCACCGGCGGGCGGGGACGGCTCTCTCATCGATGGAATCCGGGAATGGACCTGCACCGGACGGCTACTTCAGGAAAAAAAAACAGATGGGGTGCTGCTGGCCCTGAGAGGCCGAATAGAGCCGGAAATCGACTAAATTCAGGGGTTTCAGCGCTCGACTCGTTGCACCAAGGCGCCGTATCCGCCGTCTCCGCCCAGATCGCCAGGCATGATTTCGATCTCCTCGATGAGGCGTAGTTCGGTGTTTTGCGCCAGCGTTCTGCGGATCAGGTCCTGATTCTCTTGTGGTTCCATCGAGCAGGTCGTGTACAGCAGATGGCCACCACGCTCCAGGTGTCGAACCCCCGCCTTCAACAACGCCATCTGCTGCTGTTCCAGATCGCTGAGCATCCCCGGGGTGAAGCGCCAGCGTGCCTCGTGGCGGCGATTGAGAACGCCGCTATTGGAGCAGGGAGCATCGACCAGCACTTGCTGGAAACTGTGGTCGAGCCGCAGCCGCGAGGCATCGCGCGAGACCTCGAGCAACTGGAGATGGCAACTGTCCTCGAGCCGGAGCCGTTGGAGGTTGTCGCGGATGCGTTCGAGTTTGGCGTTACTGACATCGCATGCGGTGGCGCTTTCGATGCCGCCGCGATCGAGCAAGGTGATCAGTTTGCCTCCGGGAGCGGCACACAGATCGAGCAACTGGACCCCTTTTCCATGGGGCATGCGCAGCGCGAGCCGGCGAGCGGTCAGATCCTGGACCCAGAAATCGCCACTGTAGTATCCGGGGATCTTCTCGATGAGGCGTGCTCCGGTCACATGGAGGGTGCGAGGAGCCCCCTGGGCTGCCTTGGCCTCGAGGCCGGCCTGTTTCAGCAGTCGGATGTGGTGCTTCGGTTCTCTCGGTTGCTTCAGCACCAGAAACAGCGAGGGGGTCTGGTTGTTGCGCTCGAGTATCGGCCGCACCTTGTCGGCCGGGAACGACTCGATCCACCTGCGGACCAGTTCGGGTGGATGACCGTACTGCACACTCCAGCGCTGGATGCGACCGGCATCGCCACCCTGCAGTTTGAATTGCTGGAATCTGGCCCAGCCGCCGGGGACCCGAACCGCATTACGGGGGTCTCCCAGGTCCTCGTCGACATCCTCGATGGCATCACAGATGCTCCGCAGCACTGCGTTGATGTAGCCAGTGCGATCGATCGAATCGATTTCTGCATCCTTGACCTTGCGCCAGCCGTCGACGGTTTCGGAGACCACGGCGTGGTCGGGGGTGCGGAGATAGGTGCGCTGGTAGATGCCCAGGAAGATGGCTGAACGCGTTGTTCGCGAGATCTCGGTGAAGGGTCTGTCCATGAAGGTCCGGGCCAGGTACTGGACGGTTCCGCGCATGCGGATACTGCCATAACACAACTCGACCAGAAATCCACGGTCCGAGGTGGACAGATCACTGTCTCGCAGGTACTCGCCGATCAACTTATCCATCGGAGTGTGGGCCGACTGTTCCCACAGCGTCAGCAGGTGGATGGCCGCGCCGCGGGTCGATAGCGCCGTCCCATCCTCGTTGTGCCGGATCACGGGGTATCGATAGGGCGGCTCCAGAAGTGGCGCTTCAGCGCCGGGCGCGTCCTGCCCCTGCTTGCGCCGAGGATCGCCGTCACGCTTGGAGTCACGAGTGGGTCGTTCGGTGTTCATACCCCCTCCTTCGCGTGAAATCGGTCCCCTGCCGCAAACGGCATTCCACGGAGTAAATCCGCCACCTCCATCGGTTGCTTGCCGCTTCGTTGCATGCGGTGGACAGCGATGGCGCCGTCGCCACAGGCGATGACGATCTTTTCGGCATCCACCTCCAGCACGAATCCGGGGCCCGCTTCCTGCGTCCCCTCGACGATGCTCACCCGGTGCAGGATCAACTCCTCGGCGACTCCATCGCTGGCTCCCTGGCGTGTCACCTGGGTGCGTGTACGCGGCCAGGGGCACAGAGCCCGTACCTGGCGTTCGACGAAGATGGCGCTGCTCTCCCAGCTGGCCCACCCCTCTGGTTTCTCCACTTTCGGAGCGAGGGTCACCAGGTCTTCTTGCTGGGGAGTTTGTGGTGGATCGCCGCTTTCGAGCGATTCGAGCATCCGTTCCAGCAGCTGCGCCGCCAGCAGCGAAAGGTGTTGCTCGGCTTGTTGTGTGGTGACCGTTGCTGGGGGTGTCCAGCTTTCCATCGCCACCACCGGTCCGGCATCGAGCTGGGCCACCATCTTGTAGAGGGTGACACCGAGTTGCTCATCGCCAGCGAGCAGGGCTCGGACCACCGGAGCCGCTCCGCGCCAGCGCGGCAGCAGCGAGCCGTGCAGGTTGTAGCAACCACACTTCGGGCCCTGCAGGAATCGATCCCCCAGGATCAACCGGATGTCGGCGGTGATCACCAGATCGGCAGCGGCATCTTCGAGCACCTGCTGTCCCTGGCGTCCGCGCAATCGTTCGGCTTCGAGCACTTCCAACCCGAGCGAGATCGCCTCTTCCTTGATGGTGGAAGGTCGTGGGGTATGGCTGCGACCGAATGGTGCATCCGGCACCGTTGCCACGATCAGATCGTCACGCAGCGAGTGCAGTCGTTGCAGCGTGGGGATCCCGAAGGGACCCGATCCGAGGAACAGGATTCGCATTGGACTAACCGTTCTCGCGCAGATGCACGAGCAGGGGGTCGGCGTTGGTGGCTTGCTCAAGTTGCAACTGGTTCAGGCGGGCCAGCTCCAGGATCGCCAGGAAGGTGCTGATGGCCCCCGGGATTCCGCGCTCCTCGGGGAACAGTTGGTCAAAGGGCAACACCTTCCGGGCAGCACCACGAAGTTGTTCGAGGATCTCGGCCATCGCCTGTTCGACGGGAACATCCTCACCTGCAACGAAGGTGAAAGAAGATTGCTCCCGTAGACGGTCGAGGATGCGCTGGAAGGCCGCCGCGACATCGTGAGATGAAACCTCGGAGAGATCGAGCGTGCCTGGAGGTGGAGGTGGAAGATCATCCTGCCGCCGCTCGTATCCGAGCGAACGGACCCGGTGTGCTTCCTCGAGCAACTGGGCTCGCTCCTTGAAGTCGCGATATTCGAGCAGTTGCTCGACCAGGTGCTGGCGCGGGTCTTCCAGTTCTTCTTCGAGCAGATCGTCTTCTTCCTCGATGAGACCCGGTGACAGCATCCGAACCTTGATCTCCATCAATCGGGCACTCATCACCAGGTAATCGCCAGCTTGTCGCAGATCCAGAGTCGCGCTCCGGCGCGCCTCGGTCACGTGAGCCAGAAATTGTTCGAGGATCGTTGCGATGGGAATGTCGAGGATGTCGAGTTCATTCTTGTGGATCAGATAGAGCAGCAACTCCAGAGGGCCGGAATAGTCGTCGAGCTGAGTGCAAAAACCGTCATCCCAGGGCTTACGAGCCGCCGCCGCCGTGGCAGAAACGGGTTCCTGCACGGCGGCTTTGGCCCGATCGGGCCTGGGCTCCTGGGGTGGAAAGTCTCCGCTGCGCTGAATCACGGCCGTGTACCTCGTTTTCTGCCTGCTTCCCGGTGCCCGGGAACAGGGCCCCAGGATAGCAGAAGCCCGGGTCTGTTGCCCCGGAAGGTCGGAATTCTCGCTTGATTGGCACAGGGGTGGAGGGAGACTGGATGGCCATGAAGCCCGATATCCCGACCCCTCTGCAGTCGCACCCACCGCAACTCCTGGTGCTCGATGTCGATGGGGTACTCACCGATAACTCGCTGTGGATCGGTACCGATGGCAGCGAGCAGAAGCAATTCCACGTTCCCGATGGAGCGGGGATTCGCTGGCTGCTCGAGGAGGGGATCGCAGTCGCCTGGATCTCAGGGCGCGAATCTGCGGTGACCGAGCATCGTGCGCGAGAACTGGGGGTGGAAGAGGTCCATACCGGAATCCGTGACAAGGCCACCTGTTTGCAACAGATCATCGATCGGCTCGGGATCGAGGCGGACAACACCGTCTATGTCGGAGATGATCTCATCGATTTGCCGCCGATGGCGCTGGTCGGCGTTTCGGTGGCGGTGGCGAATGCCCAGCCGACGGTGCTCGAGCAGGCCGATGTGGTGACGAGCCGCTCGGGAGGAGCCGGTGCGGTGCGCGAGGTGTGCGAGTGGATCCTCGCAGCTCGTGGTCTCTGGCAGGAACGGTTCCACGGTGCGGTCACAGGAGAAAGACCTTGAAGCGCATTTCCTTTTTCCTCGGCGTGTTCTCTGTCGGACTGGTGGTCTTCTTGCTCCTGACCGGACAGTTCGGTGGGATCGGTACATCCGAGCCAGATGCGACCACCGGCGAGGACTTTCCCGAGGTGACCCGGAACCGGGTCACCCATCACTCCTACGACTACAGTCTCGGTCGGCTCCGGTTCACGTTGCGGGGTCTGATGGATCTCTCCTCGGGAGTCGTGCTCTCGTCCGAGAATCTGATCAGTCAGCGAGCCTTGCTCGATGCCACCATCGAATTGCCGGTCTATGCCGAGGGGCGCACCGAACCGGTCGATCAGATCCTGTTCGAGGCAGAGAAGATCATCACCGATCCCGGTGGCAATGAAGCTCGTGTGATTGGCCAGTTGCGTGGCCAGGGAGCCGGCGGCATTCCCCAGCTGGAGACTCGCGATCTGGTGATCCGCTGGGCCGATGGAGAGGATATCCAGATCGAGGGGGAATCGCCGGTCCAGGTCACCTGGCCCGCCATGCAGTTGCACAGTTCCAACGGCATCAGCGGTTCCATCGGTTCTTCGTCGGGACTCCAGGAGCTGAGTTTCGCTCCACCGGTCATCGTTGCGATCTTGTCCGTTACCTGGAGTACCGCGGATGGTAATTCCAACGTGGGTGCTGAGGCCGGAGAAGGGTCGCAGCAAGCCGAGCAGGAGAAGCAGATACGCATCATCTGCGACGGCCCCATCACGCTGGCGGGCAGCGAGCACGGGGCACGTTTCGATGGAGGGGTTCGCGTGTTCGAAGCGAATGTCTCCGCCGCGATGGATCCTCTGGCCCCACCACCGCTCAGACATATCGCTGCCGATTTCCTCGATCTTCATCTCGAGCCCGAAAGCCGTCGATTGCTGCGCATCCATTCGCAGCGGCGTGACAACCCCATCACCATCCATCTGGGCGATGACATTCGGATCGAAGGAGAGCAACTCGACTGGAAGGACGGGGATCCGCAGGTGACTCTCAGTGGCGGGATCACCATCCATGGTGAGGTCGGCACCTTCCGCGCCGAACAGGCTCGGGTCCAGATCGGCTCCTCGCGTTGCATCCTGGATGGCGGTGTCAATGGAATCCTGAAGGGGTCCGCGTCACTAGCCGAGAATGCGGCGCGCGACGATGGGCCACTCGAAGGGGACTGGACGGTGATCGCAGAGACCGCTCAGTTCGAGTTTTCCGACGGCAAACTGCAAACACTCACTGCTCAGGGCCGTGACGGCGAATCGGTCTTCATTCGCGAGTTTGGTGCTCAAGGAGCCACCATCGTTGGCGATGAACTTCGCTGGCGGGCGGCTGAAAAGGAACTCGAGGTGATCTCTGGCGAAGGGAGCCGCGCGCTCTTTACCGACGGCGACAATCGCATCGAGGCGAGCACCGCTGCACTGTCGGTCGATGCCACCCGCCTGGTGTTTCGTGGCAACGTGGTGGCGGCTCTTCATGAACTGCCCCGCGGGCCCGAGGTGACGACGCCTCGCTGGCTCGGTGAAGGGTCGGTGGGTCATCTTCACGCCGAGACCCTGACCCTGTTCTGGGACGGCAAGCAGCGACTCAAACAACTGGAAGCCAGCGGTGGTGATGCGCCGATGCAATTGCAGGTCGAGGGGCAAGAAACACTGGGACTGAGCGGCACTCATCTGCTGTGGCGTGGTGCCGATGCGCTCATCCGGATCGAGGGACAAGGGCGCCAGCAACTGTCGATCGGCAATCGAGCGCATCTCGAGGCGGATCGCCTGAGTCTCTCGCTGGTCGAGGGTCTGGCCACCGGAGAAGGGGCCGTTCGCGGTTCGCTGCAGCGTCCAGGAGCGGCAGAGGGAGCCCACCCGCTGGTCATCGATTGCCTCTCACTGGTGGTTTCGCTGGCCCGCGATGAGCCTGTAATCAACAGCGAGGGCGACGCGCCAGATCCAGCGGATTTGCCGATGGGTCGCAGCGCGGCGGTGCGCGCGCTGGGCGATGTGGATACACCGGTGAGAGTCGATGACGGGTCCATCCGGGCTCAGGGCCAGGAGTTGCTGTGGAACGCCCGCGACGAACAGTTTCGATTCCAGGGACCCGGAATGCAGCAGGTCGAGATCTTCTCTGGCTCCGAGACTGCGGATCGCATCGAGGCGGAAACCATCACTCTCGACCGCATCGCTGGCTCGGCTCAACTGGTCGGAGATGCACGCGCGGTCATCTACCTGGCCAAGAGTTCCGAGGTCGAGAAAGCGCCATCGAATCCCCCAGCTGAAGAATCCCTTGCCTGGAAGATGACAGCCGATCGCATCGATGCAGGCCTCGATATTGGTAGCCAGAGAATCCGCCTCAAGGAGGTGGTGGCGGTCGGTACGGTGCGCCTACACCAGGAGCAAGGAGGCATCGAATTCCGCGGTCAGAACTGCCACTGGGATCACCAGAATCAGCGGCTGCTGCTCTCCTCGGTCGACGGTCAGGGACTGCAGACCTTCGTTCGAGGCGAAGAACCACGCGACGAGGTGGTCGCCCGCGAGGTGGTGGTGGTGCGGTCAACGGCTCCGGGCAAGGATGCTCGGGAGCGCCTCGAGGTGCTGCTTTCATCGGTACTGAGCGCGGTGATCCAGCTCGAGCCGACCGCCAGTAACGAGACCGGGAGTTTCGAACTGCGAGCCGATGAACTGCTGCTGGTGTTGCGAGAGGATGAGAGAGGTGGTGCGCTTCGGCCCCATGAAGCGCTCGCCTGGGGAGCGACCGATCTGCGCGGAGGGCCTTACCGGATCCTGGCCGAAAGAGCCCGTGTTCTGGCCCGTAATCGCAGTGTCGAACTGACCGGGGGCGATCGGCAGCCGGTCCAGGTGTTGAGAGATGGCAGCTCCGATTTGCCCTCCTCGCGTTCGGTCAAGCTGACCTGGGGGCCGCGCGGATACCGGGTCCAGAACCTGCCCAGAGGCGGCGGCTGGTCGGTCTCCGAGATCGATGCAGCACTGAAGAGAATGGGCCGCAGCGACCGGCGACCCTCGGACTAGTTGCGCCCTGCGAATTCCTGGTTCGCCCCCCCATTGTCGTCGTATCCTGTAGGCTCCCGATCAGTGGCTGATCGGTGGTCATGACGATCGGGTGTCACTCGAAGGGATCAAGAAGATGAACCGACCGGCCTGCTGGTGTCGAATGTTGCCGGTCCTGTTGTTGCTGCTGACGGGTGGCTGTTCCTCGCCGGAGGAACGGAGCGATCCCGAGTACGACATGGGCATCGCTCAGTTGCTGGTGGTCCCCTTCCAGCACAAGCAGTCATCCACCGGCGTGCTGCGCTGGTACTACGAATCGCCGACCGGAGTGGCGCTGGCGCGCGCCACCCGTCTGAAAATCTCGGGCGACTGTGGGGCGGTCCAGGTGGTCTCCGATCAAGGGGTGGCCGACCTGGTCTTTCATCACGACGACGATCAGGTTCCGTGGGGAGAGATCGGCACCGCAGCACGTGCCTCCCATGTTCTGACCGGACGGATCGAACGATTGACCTTCCACGATCCGCGAACGCCCGGGATGCTCCAGGGGCGAATGCGCGGCTACTGGGAACTGTTCCTGGTTCCTGCCGGAAGACCGGTTCTGAGGCGCGAATTCGATATCCGGGTGCCCGAAAATCCGGAATCGGGACGTATTTTCATCTCCTTCGAGAACTCGGAAACGGAGTTGGAGGGGGCGATGGTGGCCCGTCTGGCGCTTCAGATCGGTGCCGTCTTGTGTGGAGAAGAGGAGCGTTAGCTTGCCAGCGAGTGGGCGAATCTGCGGGCTCGACTTGCTCCCACACCTCGCTGGCCCCTAGAATCAACAGCGGCCCGGCATGGGCTGCATTTTTCGAGGCGTCATAGTGCTCTGGTCGGATACTGGCTGGCCCTGGAGCAGGTTGGAGAATCAAGATGACACACACTGCCCCCTTCCTGACACCGGCGATCTTCAACCTGGGTCCACCGGAGTTGATTGCCATCGCGCTCGTGATGCTGTTGCTGTTTGGAAGCCGTCTGCCCTCGGTGATGCGAAATCTGGGCCGCGGTGTGACCGAGTTCAAGAAGGGCATCCGATCGACCGATGACGACGATCAGAAGACCATCGATCCGCCGGCCACCCCCCCCACGGAGCCTTCCGACTCCAATTCGAAAGAAGAATAGATTGCCGGGACCGCCGCTCGGTTCGTCTGCCGGCGTTCTTCAGGTGCCCCGTCGCTGAGGGCATCCCTGCCGATTCCAGATCGCTTTCAGGCTAGCGTCCCTCTGCTAGTCGCTCTGCCAGGAACTCCGGCAAACCACATGCAATGATCTTCTCCTGCACCGCCTGGATGTCATACGAGATCCGGTATCGATCGATGCACTGCTTGTCGGTGTCATAGATGACGACGCTGGCATCGGGGTTTCCATCACGGGGCTGGCCGACGCTACCGACATTGATGATTGCCTGCATACCTTCATCGATCTCGATGGAGTCGTCCGTGTTGTAGCGGATCACATCGGTGAGCAAGAAGGCTAC
The DNA here is from genome assembly GCA_050256595.1 of Planctomycetota bacterium. GTDB lineage: Bacteria > Planctomycetota > UBA8108 > UBA1146 > UBA1146 > UBA1146. The sequence continues at coordinate 2 of JBBWWE010000220.1, read as the reverse complement.
CG
>JBBWWE010000219.1:0-3851 GCA_050256595.1 Planctomycetota bacterium | reverse complement strand
TTTTTCTGGATGGCGATTTCGGTCATTGCATTTGCTTCACGACCCGCCCGCTCTGCCCTGAGCACTCCGCTTATCCAGACCACACGAAGCCCTTGCGAGGAATATTCGTGCTCCAGTTTCCTCAGCACGTCGATGAACCGTGCCTGGCGATTGGTCGCTCGGTTCGAATCGCAGAAGAGACGTAGTTCCAGTTTCTTGTCCTCATCAGATTCGGGCGGGGGCTGGATCCATTGCAGTCCGTCGAGTGATGGAGCCAATCGTCCGTGCAAGACATCGATACGCTGGGCCATGGGCAGCGACTGGAACTCGAGGTAGGTCTTGGTGGCCATCGAGAGCGTCTCGCCCGAGTTGATGCGCTCATAGAGTTGATCGTTGTAATTGACCATGGCCCCGAGTGCGGCATCCTTGTTGCCAAGCGCGAGTTGATAAAACCCTTCGTAAAAACCCGCCCGGTCTGCCATCAACTGGAAATCTCCCTCTTTTCCCTCAGGTACCTTCCATTTTTCGCTGGAGCCAGGCAACTCGATCTCACCTCCGAGTGCCCCGGCGGTGAGCACCGGTCCCCAGGTGCGCCAAAGTTGACGCCCATCATATAAAAGTCCCCGATGACGATGCGCCTTGTGTGTGAAGTAAACGAGATGAGGTAAGTAGGGGGTTCTCGGATCGTTCTCCAGATATTTTTTACCGACCTCGACCATCTCCTGATAGCGCTCGGCAATCTCGAGTGCCTCGACCCGCTTGATCTTCAACTCGGGGAGATCGATCTCGGAGGTGTCCAGTCCCAGAGCCGTCGCAAAAGCGTCCGCTGACCGAGACGACTCTCTCATCTTCAGCAGGCAGTCTCCGAGCAATACTTGAGCTTTGCATCTGAGGCTGGAAGGGATCTCTGCGGCAAGAGCAACTCCGCAGAGATCGACCACTTCGGCGAGGTAAGTGAGTTGTTCCTGCAGTTTTTGATCAGCGGTCAATGGCGTACCGAAGATCTTTGCTTCCTCGTTGAGAGTGCCGATGTACCGATCGACATTGAGAATCAACATTCGACTGAGATCGCAGCAGACTTGAGGCAGTTCCTTGCCTTCGGGATAGTCGGCGATGTACTGGCGCCCGGCTGCGATTCCCTCATCCAGGATCTTGAAGATACGCGGGAGATCTCCCCGGGTGAGAGTCCGCGGATCCGGTATCGATTTCAGCTTGGACGAGACGGAGGCTGCCAGCTCGGCAGCTTCTTCCCGTTTCGCGATCGATTCTGGAGCAGAATTTGCGGCACGGGCCTGCGGTTTGGCGACAGGGTCCTGCTGGCCAGTGCCAGCGAACCCAGGGCCAGAAAGGACGATGAGAACCGTCAACAACAGCGCTTGAGTGCGGTTTGAACGGCGAAGGGATGTGCGGAGGGATGTGAGGGTAGGATCCAGAAGAGAAAAGGTCATGGAAAGCAATCCTCATTCGCAGGTCCGGGCCAGAATCGAGATGAATCATCGCCATTGCCACCGACCTGTGCGAGGCAGCGATGTCCGCAAATCGAAGCATCAAGATAGTAACATGTCGCTATCAGTTGTCGGAACCTGATTCCGGGACCGACCCTATCATCCGTCGATGATGGTAAGATTCTGTAGGGAAACGGAGGTCCTCCAGGGATCTGGTGTTCGGGCCTCGATCACGCATCGCAAGAGAGGTTGGTCTAAATGATATCGTTGTTATCGGTATTTTTAGTGAGCCTGAATCTTTCGTCAATTCAGGAGGTCCAGGAGCCTCCGGTGGTTGCTCCCGATTCCACAACTCCGGTGGAGAAGGAATCTCCCATTGCTGATCCAGCAGGTCTGCTGGGAAAACCGGCACCGGCTCTGGTTCTGAACGATATCGATGGTAAGCCGATAGACCTCACCAGTTTTTCCGAGGATGTGGTGGTTCTGGAATGGACCTTCCCAGCGTGTCGTTTCAGTAGTCGCCTGTACGCCCAGCATCGCGTTACGCCGATGATTCGTCGCTGGCGAAAGGACGGAGTGAAGTGGGTTTCCATCGACTCTGCATTTTTCGCCCATCCCGAGAAGATCCGGCCCTGGATCGACAAATATTCAGTCAAGCACCCATACCTCATCGATCTGGACGGACGCCGGGCAGAGGCCTTTGGTGTCACTGTGAGCCCCACATATCTGGTCGTGAATCGAGGCATGATCGTCTACCACGGAGCCATCGATGATGATGTCTGGGGAAAGAAACTCGATCGAAAGTTGTACCTCGACATGGCGATTCGGAACGTGGTCGAAGGCCAAACCGTTCAGAATCCACTGACCCGTCCGTACGGGATAATGATCCGTACCCGGCGGGTTGAGGACGAGAGGCGTGTTCGGATCCAGGAAGCCAAGGAAGCACGTGCGCGTCTCGAGAAGAAGGAATCGGAATCGACGCAGTCGGGCTCCAACAACGGTGGCCAGCGCTAGCGGATGATTTCTGTGCATCAGCGGGCAGTGTATTCGTCGCACCTTTCTTGACGTGATCGAGGCGGCTATCCTCCCGGGGGGGATCCTCCGGACGGGCAGGATCCGGGGGGGGATGGATCAGTGCTCTATTGGTTGGGTCAGCAACTCCAGGATCTCTGGGGCCCCATGCGGCTGCTGCAATCCCACATCATACTCAGTGCCTTTGGAGTTGTTCTCGCTGGTCTGGGATCTTACTGGGTACTCAAACGTTGGAGTGGTGTTCTTCCTGCGGACCGAGGCAGAGCCCATGCCATCGATGCCCCCGATTCGATTGGCAAGCCCACCGGAGCAGGAGCGCTCTTCATACCGGTTACCATTGTGGTCGGCTTACTGGTGACACCCTGGGATCCATTTCGTGCCGTGATCTTACTGGCGGTGCTGTTTGCCATGGGTGCAGGTTTTCTTGATGATCGGAGTCCGGCTGCCTGGGGTCGATTGGCCAAGGGGACCATCGATCTGCTTCTCTCGATAGTGGTTGCCTGGGCGATGATCGGTGGCGAGTCCTTCATCGAGATCTGGATGCCGTTTCACGCGCCAAAGATGGGAGCTGAGGCAGCCCTTGATGGAACCGCAGGGATGCTGGCCCCGATTCTCCTCACGTCCTGGGAATACGGGATCATGGCGACGGCACTGCTGTGGTTCTCCATCAACTCGACCAATTGTACCGATGGTGTCGATGGGCTTTCTGGCAGTTTGCTGGGGCTCGCTTTCCTCGGTCTCGGTGGGGTTCTCTATGGAGTGGTGGGGCATATTGAAACTGCCCATTACCTGTTGGTTCCTTTCTATGAAGACGGAGCCAGTTGGTCCATCGTCGTCTCGACAACCCTTGGAACCCTGGCGGCTTACCTGTGGTTCAATGCAGAGCCATCCCAGTTGCTGATGGGAGATGCAGGATCTCGGGCACTTGGTCTACTGCTGGGGGTGTTCGTGCTGGCGACCGGAAACCCTTTTTTATTGGTGGTCGTCGCTTTGCTGATCCTGGCCAATGGGGGTACAGGATTGTTCAAGGTCGGGTTGCTGAAGTTTCTCAAGATCCGAATTTTCCACCACATTCGTTTTCCCCTTCATGATCACTGCCGCAAGAATCTGGGCTGGTCAAAGGCCCAGGTTCTGGTGCGTTTCGTGATCGCGCAGGCGGTGCTGGCTCCGCTGCTGATCATCCTGGTACTGAAGATTCGTTGAATGGGTGAAAAGAACGGAAACCGGCACAATGCCCTCCGGATAGCAATATTAGATGCCCCTCGGACAAGAATGAGCAGGCAAAAAAGAAGGCCCTGAGCGCAGCGCGCTCAGGGCCTTCTTCGATCCGGATCGATATGTACCTTAGTAGTCCACCTGGCGGAAGGTTCCACCATTCATGGCAGAGAGGTTGAT
>JBBWWE010000218.1:0-3674 GCA_050256595.1 Planctomycetota bacterium | reverse complement strand
GGCCACTTTCATCGCCAGCGAGAAGAGTTCCTCATCTTGCTGAATATTGGCCCCTTCCCCTACCAGCAGGCGTATTAGCGTCGCTTCCTTCTTGACCGCGGCACGCCCCTTTCCCTCGGGGAACATCGGATCGAGAAGCACCACGTCAGGACGTTCGGATCGCTGGATCGCCGCCCAGAGGGCGCCTCGGGAATCCTCGATGCGAACCGTCAAACGTTGGGCTGCCTCTGCAATGTCACCGCCTGCAGACAACGCCCGGCGATGACCATCGAGCAACAGCATGCCGAGAAAAGGATCGCGTTCGAAGGCGACGACACGACAACCCAGTAACGCCAACGTCATCGCGTCTCGACCTAGCCCTGCGGTGACATCCCACACCAGGGGTGGCTCTTCTTTTGCCGAACGCAGCACGGCTCGTGCCAGCAATCCACCACGACCCTGTGACACTCTGCGTTGAATTGAAGCAGAAGCGAGATCAACGCAGATGGAACCGAAGTTGCGGCCGCTGGTGGACGACACCGTCAACCCGTCGGGTCGCTGCTCGAATAGCAGCGTCGCGGCATCGTGACGAGGACTGACTTCGAAGCCGTGCGGCGGCTGCTTTGATGACATGTCTCCATAGTGCACTGCCGATGCCACTGAAAAAATACCGAACAACAAGACTCAGGATTTACATCATGATCCAGAGTAGAAAAATCAACAAACTCGACATGGATGTGCCGTGAAGGAATCAATTTTTGACTCAGGTGTGTGAAATAAACTGATGTAGACCTGAATAGAACGGGAGTCCGGCAGCACAGAACTTCTTGTCCAGCCTATCCGGTGTGACCCCGACTATCGGTCGCCGTGGTCACACCGAACTAGACCAGAAGGGCTCGGACATTCCCGGTCTTCCCCCCCGCGATGTTGCACACTGCATCCAAACGATGTGGGAAGCAAGCCCCTCCAACGAAACTCCCGAGCGTGTAGGATTCGGCATGCAGTTGGCACCACTCGATCTCGCCGTTGTCGGTCTCTATGTCGTCTTCGCGATCGTTGTCGGATTCTTTTTGCGGCAGCGAGCCAGCAAAGATGCCGAGCAGTTCTTCCTGGCGGGAAGAAAACTTCCCTGGTGGGTAGTCGGAACCTCGATGGTGGCCACCACTTTCGCCGCGGACACGCCGCTGGTGATCACCGGGTGGGTCCGGGACGGCGGAATCTGGCGAAACTGGCTGTGGTGGTGCTTCGCCGTCGGCGGCATGCTGACCGTCTTCCTCTTTTCGCGCTACTGGCGTCGCCTCGGCGTCATGACCCAGGCCGAATTCGCCGAACTGCGCTACGGCGGCCAGGGCGCCACCGCCTTACGGGCCGCCCTGGGCTTCTTCCACTCCTTCCTGACCAATCCCATCGTGCTGTGCTGGGTGCTGCTGGCGGCTGCCAAGATCAGTGACGTGCTGTTTGACATCGACAAGACCACCTCGCTCGGCATCGCATGCGCCATCTGCCTGTCCTACTCGCTGATGTCGGGCTTCTGGGGCGTCGCTGTGACTGATCTGGTGCAATTTTGCCTGGCCATGATCGGAGCCATCGCGCTGGCGGTCATCACCTGGAACGCGGTCGGGGGGACCGAGGAAATCCTCTCCCAGCTGGCTGGAAAGGGCGGCGCATCGGGAGAGATTCTCGGCTTCCTGCCCTCGGTGGGGGTCGGCTCCTGGACCGAACTCAGTTTCTGGACCACACCGCTGGCAGCGGTGGCGGTCTACCTGGGGGTCTCCTGGTGGGCCACTGCCGGCATCGACGGCGGCACCGTCGTCGTGCAACGGATCGCCGCCAGTAAATCGCCAGCACACGGCTCCGTCGGCACCCTCTGGTACAACATCGCCAACTACGCCCTGCGGCCGTGGATGTGGATCGCCGTGGCGCTGGCGTCGCTGCTGGTGGTGTCCCACGGCGAACCGATCGTCAGTCCCGTTGCCGGCACCGTGGTGGAGGTCAGCGACGACCAGAAACGGGTCACCATCGAAGGGACACAAGGTGACAGAACTGAAATCAGCGTCGAATCGATGGAAGGCTGGGCGGGGGTTCTCCCGACTCTGCGTGTCGATGTCGACGACACCATCGAGGAGTCTGCCGTCATAGCCAGCACCGATTCAGAGAAGGCCTACGTTGTCATGATGGTGCGCTTCTTGCCGATCGGCTGGCTCGGTATCGTGGTGGCCAGTCTGCTGGCCGCTTTCATGTCGACCATCGATACCCATGTCAATCTGGCAGCGAGTTACTACGTCAACGATCTCCATCGCAGATTCTTCCAGCGCAAAAAACGGCCAGAGTTCTACGTCACGGTGGCGCGGATTGCCAGCGTCGTGTTTCTGCTCGAGGGCGCCTTGCTGGCCTCGATCTCCAACTCCATCAGCGATCTGTTCACCTTTTTCCTGGCGTTTCTCGGCGGCGTCGGCCCGATCTACCTGCTGCGCTGGTTGTGGTGGCGTGTCACCGCCTGGAGCGAGATCTCGGCGATGATCACCTCGAGTTTGACCACCACCTTCGTGACCTTCGCAACCAGTGACGGCTGGCGGCTAGGGCCCCTCTCGCCCGGTGGAGAAATCACTGCGGAAGGGCGGATCGTCATCGTGGTTCTGCTCTCGACCCTGGTCAGCCTCGTCGTGACCTGGGCGCGCCCCAGGCCGGACCCGAGCCAGTTGGTTTCTTTCTACCAGAAGGTACGGCCGGCAGGCGCCTGGGGTCCGGTCCGTGAACTGGCAGGGGTTTCCTCCCCGGCGGGAGAAGGACTCGCCGTCATCGGTGGAGTGCTCGGCGGCCTCGCGTTGATCTGGGGCCTGACCCTCGGAGTCGGTGCCTGGTTGCTCGGTCATGCCTGGGGCTGGACGGCGTTCGGAGCGGCAGCCGGTGGCGCAGTGGTGGTCGCCGCCATCCTGCCCGGCTTGCTTCGTGAAGAGCCGACAGCAGAAAAACAGAACGAAGAAAGTCGATGAGTTCGGCGGCTTCTCCCGGTTACAAAATCATCCTCGCCATCGCCATTCTCACCTGGGCTGGTTTTTTGTTGGTCCGGGCCACCGGTCCCGATGACCTGTTGAGCCGAGACCAGGTCAAGGTCGGCAGTTATACCCTCGACATCATCGAAAACGACAACTGGCTGTGGCAGCAAGATCATGCCGGCCAGTTCGCCTCCAAGCCGCCCATGACCCAGTGGCTCGCCGCCCTCTTCACCCGGGCGACCGGCCAGTTCCATCGAATGACCCTTACTTTTCCTTCCTGGTTCGGCTGTCTCATCACGTTGATCATCATCTGTGCCTGGACCCGCCGCGAGTTCGGCAGTGCTGCAGCTCTCTGGGTTCCGCTCCTGCTGCTGGCCAACCCGATGGGAATCCGGGCGGTGCTATTGGCGCGAAGTGATCCGCTCTTCCAGTGCACCATCGTCTTGCTTGCCTTCGCCGTGTGGCGCTGCTGGATCGATGGGGCACGCGCCTGGCCCATTGTTCTGGCGGGTACCGCAGCCTTGCTGACGAAAGGCCCGCTCGGACTGATCATCGGATTGCTGGGATTGCTGGCAGTATTCACCCTGAAGAAAGAAGAACGCCCGCCGATCCCCGCCAAGATCATCACCATCGCAATCTTGCTATCGCTGGTGGTACCTGCCCTGTGGCTCTGGAGTGCCGAACAAAGTAGTGGTGGAG
>JBBWWE010000217.1:0-5497 GCA_050256595.1 Planctomycetota bacterium | reverse complement strand
CCAATCAGAGGAATCGCCTGAGCGGTGTACCCCTTGGCAAACGCCTGGTGATAGTAGAGGCGTGAAACGAGCAGTTGCCCCTCTGTATTCTTCCAGATCCAGAACTGAGCACCCTCGGAAGCGGTCGGTTGTTGCCCAACCTCGGTCTGAACCTGAGTGGCCCCGATCAATCCGGAGAAGGTCGGGTCGTCGCCATTGAACTCCATCTTGACCCAGAACGAGACAGCACCGTTGTAGTAGGGCAAGTTGCCGATGTCATTGTTGTAGTTGCGATTCACAGCACCTTGATCGGACGGATTCTGGCGATATCGAAGCGCCGGCAAGCGCAGGAATCGACCACCGAGAGCCGAGGTGCGGAACATACTGCTGTTGATGCCATCGGGCATCACGTCCGAATTCTGGGATGTCTCATCGACAAACGGCTCGGCGATGTTCTCGTCCGCATTGGCACTTTCATCGACTCCCCAGACGTAACGTGAGTAGCGTTGCCGATAGATGCTCCCCTTCTGGCTGTAGGCCGCATTGAGCACATTTCCCAGTTCCTTGATCTTTGCTTCCGGGTTGGACCTCGTGCGCAGTAGCCGCGCCAGATTGTTGCGGGAATCCTCATCACGGAATCGGAAGGTATGTGCCAACCGAAGAGTTGGATCCCCCGACCAGCGTGAAAGACGAGCCGCCGGCGAGGAAACTTGCATCAGAGCATCGATGGCCCCGGACATCTCGACCCGGCCATCCTGCGTCGAGCCGACGTAGAATTCCGGATGTAACGCATCCATCGGATCGGGCCACGTGGTGACATACTCCCGGGCACCGGAACGGGCGTTACTGGTCCTTCCGAGGGCCCTGAACGGCTGCTCGAACTGTTCCTGAGTGGTGTGGTGATAGACATCGAAGACCCTGACAATGCTTCGTTGCTGCGCCAGGGAGAACACCTCATCGCTGGAATTGCCGGCTCCGGTGATCTCTGCCACGCTGGTGATCTCGTAGATTCCTTTACTGTCGAAACAGAACTCGGTGGTATGTCCCAATCGAACGTCAGCACGATTGGTGACATCGAGTTTCACCAGGCCCGACTTGTCGACCGCTCGCCAGGCGGCAAAGTTCGAGTTCACCTTGTTGATGCGTGTATTGGGGTTGGCGTTGGCGATGACCACCGAACGGATCATCTCCTTGTACCAGGATCGCTGCGCTCCCCTCGGCAGACCGAGAGCTGTCCGGATGCCGTTCTCGCTCGATGGAAAACCACGACTCCACATCTGATCAGAGCCTTCTGCTTCACGAATTCGACCGTAGTGGTTGGTCGTATCTCGCGACTGCGGATTGATCACCCAGACGGTTTGCTCAGGAGGAAAGAATGAGTCATCGAGTCCGTTGATGAAATCTTCGAATCCAACATCGCCACTTCCGATGGGCGCTGTCCAGTGCTTGAAAGCTCGTTGCTTGCGCTGAGAGACGATCGCCTGGGCGATCTTGCGCGCAATGTCGAGCGACAGCGGTTGCGAGTACACCCATACCGGAGTCTGGACCAGGCTCAACTCTTCTTGAACCGGCGCCAGTGTCCCGCCACCCAGATCTATGCTCGAGGCGTTGCCGCTTTCTAGTCTTTGCGAGTTGATGCTCATGTAAGGGAACGCACGACGCCCCCCCACCCCCATCAAGGTAGCGACCAAGACCGGTTCCGGAGCCGTGTTGATATTGATGGGAGAACGACCCTCACCGACCAGTTGCGCCGCCCCGGTCACCCGCTGGCTGCGCGGATCCTGGGGTAGGTTACGCGAAACACCGGTGGTCCCGATCACGCCACCAGCACCCTGGGTCCCGGTTCCGACGCGGTTGTTGACCTCCCGACCGGCACCCGATCTCTGCGTGTAGGGATTGATCCACGCATGAGCGGTGACGAAATCAGCGATGAGCGCGAGGTTTTCGGGTCCGATCAAAGCCGCGAGTTCTGACTTGGATGAGAACTGACCACCCGGCAGTCGGTTTCTGAACTGGACGATATCTGCGCCCTTGAGCAACTTGCCTGATTCATTGGGCTCGGTCCACAGCGGATTGATGCCATAGCGATCATCACCAGCAAGCGCCTGACCAAGGTTGGTCAGCATATCGGCGAGCGTATCCTGCTTTCCATTGAGATGGATCTGAGCCGAGGTGTCGATCAACTTGACCCGATAACGATCTTCCCCGGGTGTCCCCGCACCGATTCCTGGATAGGTCCCCCGGCTCAGCGTGCCGCCAAGAGATGCTTCGTCTCCGTCGGCATCTTTCAAATCGAGGATGCCCCCGACCCGCGTCTCCCCGTCTCCTCCAATGATGCCATAGATCCAGGGCGAACGGGTTCGGCTCGAAACCACATGGGCATCCCAGAAGGGACGACTTCTGAGCATCGAGATCACGGCCGATTCGGCCGAGTTGGCGAGCAAATGGGTACGGCCCCGGTCGCGGAAATTCTCGGTCGCCTTCAACTCCAGTCTCATCAAGGCGACAAAGGTGACCGCGATGATCGAAAGGAGTGTCAGCACTGCCAGAGCGATGAGGAGCATCGAGCCCCTCTCGCTGTGGGTTGAATGAACCGTCGCAGTCCGAAGATGTGTGGCCGTCACTGAACTCATACCGTCTCTTTCCAACACCTCTACCTGATTCCCGGTGGTACAAATGCGGCTATTCGCTCGCCAGTACCTCTTCTTTTTCAGTTTCTTTCTCGGGCTTCGGCGGATCGAAAAATCGTGATCGAAGTTCCATGTCCAGTCGCTCGGAGAGTTCTGGATGGTCGCGCAAAAATTGCACCGCGCGGTCACGCCCCTGGCCGATGCGCTCTTCTCCGATGGAGTACCAGGTTCCGGCACGCTTGACCAACTCCTCCTCAACACCAAGATCGAGTAGATCCCCGTGGTAAGAGATTCCGATGTTGAAGATGATGTCGAACTCCGCTTTGCGGAAAGGAGCCGCCACCTTGTTCTTGACGACCTTGGCGACGGTACGGTTCCCGGAGAACTCCCCATCGGTCTTGATGGCACCGATACGGCGGATATCGATCCTCACCGAGGAATAGAACTTGAGGGCTCTACCACCGCTGGTGGTTTCCGGGCTGCCGAACATGACACCGATCTTCTCGCGGATCTGGTTGATGAAGACCACCGTGGTCTTGGAGCGGTGGATGACACCGGTCAGTTTACGCAACGCCTGGCTCATCAGTCGCGCCTGCAGTCCGATATGAGAATCGCCCATCGATCCCTCGAGTTCTGCACGCGGAACCAGCGCCGCCACCGAATCGATCACAACGATATCGACAGCACTCGATGCGACCAACATCTCGGCGATCTCGAGCGCCTGTTCACCACTATCGGGTTGTGAAACCAGCAAACTATCGAGATCGACACCGAGTTTGCCAGCATAGGTCGGATCGAGCGCATGTTCGGCATCGATGAAGGCGGCAACTCCACCGGCCTTCTGAGCATTGGCGATGGCATGAAGGGTGAGAGTTGTCTTGCCGGATGCCTCCGGACCGAACACCTCGACCACACGTGCACGAGGCAAACCCCCGACACCGAGAGCTCGATCGAGCGAGATCGAACCGGTCGGGATCACATCGATTGCTTGAGAATACTTGTCACCAAGCACCATGATCGAACCCTGGCCACATTTCTTGTGGATCTGTTGCAGTGCAAAATCGAGTGCCTGCTTGCGCTGGCCATCGATACCCTTGATCGAATCGATCGGTGAAGTTTCCTTGGCTGCCGATCCCTTGGCCGTGGTTTCCTTGCTGACGGGTGCCCGCCCCTTACGTTTTGAATCACTCATCTACGTCCTCCATCCTCACCCGGGACCCCGGTCGTTGCCGAGGTCGATTCCGTTCCCCTGGAATTCGTTTCATCATTTTCCACATCAAGTTCAGATCGAGAATCGGTCGGCTTGGTCGTGGCCGGCCGCTCCCGCAGTTGTCTGGCTCGCAACTCTTCAAGAGCCGCATCCATCACTCTCGGTCTTCCCAGCACCCGCTGGCGCGTGAAGCGATTGACCGGGGCCTCGCCATCGCGAGCCAGATCGAAAATCTTCTGGCGATCCCCGTCGGCAGTTCCATCGGAACGCCAGGGAACCCGCTGCAACAGGTACAACTCCTCCGGCGTCAGTTGACCGGCACGGGATTTCAACCACTGCACCTGGGATGTGGCATGCTGTGCAGGGGTGGTCCAGCCGGAAGTACCGCGTCGATCATTGCCAGCACAACCCGACAACATTGCCGAGACTGCGATCAGCAAGATAGAGCCAGCGAAGATCGAGTACGGGTTAGATCGACAACTGATGTGCATCTGCTCCCCGCTCTTTACCACGTTGATTTCCTCGATCTCCTTCTGAGCGGCCATCGCAATAACGACCGCCGTATTCCCCTCCCAAATATCGAGACTCGTGAAGGGGAGCCTGCACGCAAAAAAAAGTAACTACAGCAGTGCGGAGCATCCCGGGCTCTCGGGCGCATCCTGTACACAACGGATCTCAGGCCATTTTGCACCCCCCCGGGGGCGCTGTCAAAGCAGCGCATCGGGCCGTTTCTGGTCAAAATGGGGAATTCCAGAGGGCTGGAAGCAGCGCCTGGGTCGCAATCAGTGAGTCTAGATGGGAGAGCGGCCGGAGTTAGAAACGCGGCGGCAGTATATTCGAGCCACCCTGATAGGCACGGGCGATCCGCACGATGGCGTCCATCACCTGCTTTTCGATATCCTCGTGGGTTCGCAGACCGGTCTCGGTATCGAGCCCGATCGCCTCATCGATCTGTTCCGACAGATTGCCGGCGGTCTCGAACAGTTTGATAATTGTCTGGAGGCCATTCGGGCAATCGATCTGCGACGGGATCGTATCGATCAGCAGTTCCAGTTCTCCAGCCGAGACCTTTTCCGTCGAACTCAACGCCGAGATCGCCGGGCGATGGATCGCCACCGTCAGTCCGCGCAACGGGAATCCGGAGCCATTGACGATGGAATGAGAGATACCCGCCGGCACCACCACGCCATGGCCGGGAAACAACTCGACCGCCACATCCTTACGATGAACTTCGCCTCGTCCCTCGAGAGCGATGACCAGTTCTTCACGATCATCGTGCTGGTGAACCGGAGTGCGTTCGCCGTGTTGGAGGGTGATCTCCCATAAATCGAGAACACGACTGGAAGCATCGGAGCCACCGGCATCCTTGCGATTCCATGGGCGGATCTTCATGGCGCACTCCCTCCGGGCACATTCACTGTCCCCAGAAGAATCGGATGGAAAGGTCGATGCGGTCCACTGCGGGCCAATGATCGCCGCTCAGGAAGGACGCAGAAGCACCTTCATACAGCCATTCTCGCCCGCTCTGGCCAGCGCCTGGACACCTTCTGAAAGCGGCAACTGGTCATCGATCAGATCGCGCGGATCGATCGATCCATCGGCGAGTGCCGCCAGGGCGGGCCGGAACGGTCCACAACGAGACCCAATCAACTGGATCTCATCGACCACCAGCGCCGAA
>JBBWWE010000216.1:0-6076 GCA_050256595.1 Planctomycetota bacterium | reverse complement strand
AGAACTCACCGGAATTCCGTGCAGGAACCCCAGGCTACGAATTCAGGTCGAAGTCAGGCTCAGGAGCGAACGGAACCGGGCAGTCGGGCCATCAGGTCGCGAATGGAGAAAGTGGGGATTTGGCCGACGGGAGCGATGTTCCAGCCGAACGGAGCCACGTCCTGCGGATCTCCCTCACTCTCGATCAGGTCCGTCTGGATACTTCTGAGGAACTCCAGGGAACGTTCGAGACAGTCCGCCTCGGGCAGAGCCAGAAGTTCCTGTTCGAATGCATCGGGGATTTTCACTCCGAGATAGCGAAGGAAAGCGAGATTCTCGTGTTTCCGGACCGGGCACAAACTGACCAGGATGGGGCAGTTCTTGGCCGGAGAATCTTCCCGGACCATCTGGTGGCGCAGTTCGATGATTTCTGCCGGATCGTAGATGATCTGGGTGGTGAAGAAATCGGCTCCGGTCAGTGCCTTTTCTTCCATACGAACCGACTCAGGAATCGGACTTCCCTCGCGACCAGGAATACAGATGTTCCCGATTTTGAGTTGCTGAGCACTGAATTCTTTACGGATGGCAGCATTCGCCTCGGACACCGTCGGACCCGGCCACGGTTTGCGATCATGGGGAGCACCGACCAGTACGATGTTGCCTATGCCATAGCCGGCCACGGTATCACGAACCCAGTCCAGTAAGGTTTCCAGCGGCTTGAAGGAGACCACATGGTTGATGATGACCGGTAGACCCAGTTCGTCCTGGATGCGTCGTCCCATTTCCCGCGGCTGCCTTCTGGGAGAGTGCTGTCGAGTTCGAGCGCCGCGGTCGTTCCTGTTCTCCTCATCATGGATTTCAGGAATGTTGACGGCATCGAAATCGCCATCAGAGACCAACCTGCGAACCCTGGAGATTCGACTGTAGAGTCCCTCGAGTCCACTATCGAGCGTCGGAGGGACCACTTCCAGGATGGTGGATCCGGCTGGTTCCCATTCCATGGTGTTCTCCCCCCCCGTCTCTATATCTGGACTTGCAATTATCGTGGTTGAATCAGGCCTGCGCCACTTCGAATCGCTGAGAAACCGCAGCCCAATCGACCACATTCCAGAATGCAGCGATGTAGTCAGGACGGCGGTTCTGGTAGTTGAGATAGTAGGCGTGCTCCCAGACATCCAGCCCGAGCAGGGGGGTGCCGACACAATCGACCACCCCCGCCATCAGCGGATTGTCTTGATTTGCGGTCGAACAGACCTGCACAGCTCCTGAGTTCGAAACGCACAGCCACGCCCAGCCGCTACCGAATCGTGTTTTGGCAGCGGTGGCGAAAGCTTCCTGGAACCCTTCGAAGTTGTCGAAACTGGAATCGATGGCGGACGCGAGGTCACCTGAGGGTGTCCCGCCAGCACCGGGGCTCATAGATTTCCAGAACATATCGTGATTGAAATGGCCACCGCCGTTGTTACGGACGGCACCACGGATCGACTCGGGGACCTCCTGGATGTTCCGGCAAAGATCGGCGATTTCGCACTCTTGCAGGGAGGAGTGATCTGCCAGGACGCCGTTCAGATTGCTGATGTAGGTGGCGTGATGTTTGCCATGGTGAATCTCCATCGTTTTCGCATCGATGTGAGGTTCAAGTGCATCGAAGGGGTAACTGAGTTCTGGTAACTGGAAAGGCATCGTCTGCTCCTCTTGGAAAATCGGACTGACAATGAAAAGAGGACCGCCATGAATGAGCCCTACAAAGGAGATTAAGCGGGGAAACAGGTCGAATCAACTGTAGAGAAGACCAGCCAGAACCATCACAGGCAATCGAGGTCGTCATCGGTCGGATCTGCACCCGTCTGTGGGAACGGTGCAGGCGGTGGCTCTGATCCGGAGAAGAGGTATGCCAGTACCGTGATCACGTCGGAAACATCGAGACTTCCATCATCGTTAGCATCGGCAGCATCGCGACACGGGAATGGAACTCCCTGCCAGCATCCGGCGACGATCGTTTCGGCATCTGAAATATCGATGCTCGCATCGAGATTAGCATCGCCGCGGATGAAATGATCGACCCAGGTGGCGCTGGCACCGATCAGATTCTCAACCGGCACCTGATCGATGAAAGACTGTCCATCGGTCAGCTGGAAGTTCCAGGAACCAGGTGCATCGGGCGGACGGGCGATGATGAGTTCGCCTAGAATCGCTCCGGCCAGAGATGGTACCGGTCCGCCGGTCGAGGTCAGGGTCAACTGGATTCCTGTGTCGGTAACTTCTTCGACCAGAGTCCATTCACCCTGGGTGAGTTCATCGAAGTCAAGCCCGGCGATGAGAAGCTCGCAGACGATCCATTCGTCGTACTCCAGCCCCATCGTGAAGGTGGATGCGGCCTCGTCGGTCCAGACCCGGATTGGCAATCGGAGGGTCGTATCGAGTGCGCTACCTTGTTGACTCTCGATCAGGTAGAGCGGGAAGTTGTAGAGCATGATTTCGCCCGGAATCACCGTCGGAATGACGTTGTTTCCGAAGATTGACGTGATCAGGATCGGGCTGGCTTCGTTGGAGATGCCGCCGACCCCGGTTCCTGTCGAGCCTCCCGAGGGGATCAGATCGGAGTTGACCAGCGACATTTTCAGGTACACCGCGAGAACAGCAATTCCGGCCGGAAGCGGAGTTCCACCGGCGTAGATGACCTGAAGACCAAAGTACGGAGGAAGGCTGGGGCTCGTGACGGTGATCGGATTGAGGGTTTCGCTGACGGTTCCGGTGTAATCAACACCATCGAATGCGAGCACCAACTCGTCGTACTCGAGTCCCATCTGCCAGGACAGAACATCTTCGTCGCTGGTGATGTAGACGGGAACCATGGCGTGGTCTTCGCCAGGAAGAATGATGGCATCGCCCAGTTCGATGACAGGTCCGTCGGGGCCGCCAGCGGCGACCTGGGCTGCCACCGGTCCACTCAGGCAACACAACAACAGTAGCGATGAGATAAGCGACAGGAAGTTGGCCCCAAGTTTCACTCTTTCTGGCCAGAAAGAGGCTGGATTCGTGAGACGTTCTGCATCCACACGGCGTGCCACGAGCACACTCCTGTCGAGGACCGATGGTGAGTCGGCCATGGGCTTTTGGGGGCGGATCAGCCCATCTTCCTGAAGGAGAATGGATCGACCCTACCCGTTGATTCTAACTGCCCCCGGATGCGTGTAAAGCAGCGCCCCGGGGAGGTTTCCGTAACTTTGCCACCCTTGACATGGCATTCCTGCACACCTACGTTCATCCGGAATAACGCAGTAACGGGACCAATGAATCCGCACAACCAGTGCGACCGGGACTTTTGAGGGTCATCGACACTGATCGCTAGCGAGTGCCACCAGCAAGACATAACACGTTCCCTGGAAGGGGGTTGTGTGAATCAGGCAGGATCTGGGGCAGATCGCGATTCAAGCCCGGCTGAGGAATTCCCGCGATTTCTCCAGCAACCGGAAGATCGGCTCCAGCAGTTGATCCGTGATCGAATCGAGGCCCTATCACCGCCTTCGTTGGGCAGTGCTGTTGAGGATGCTACTTCCGGGGGCAAAAGGCTGCGACCGCTGCTAGCGCTGTGGTTTGGCTCGGTCCTGCAAGCAACGCCAAAAGCAGTGGAGCCGATCGCGTGCCTCACGGAATGGCTCCACAGCGCCTTTTTGATCCTTGACGACATCCAGGATGGAGATCACTGGCGCCGCGATCGGCCCGCTCTGTGGAAGAGTCACGGAGTGGCCACCGCACTCAATGCTGCTGACTGGCTTCTTGCCACTGTTTACGAGGAGGTGGGTCGCGTCGAGGTGGATGAAGATCGGCGAGCGTTGCTGCTGCGTTCGGTCCAGGACGTTCATCGGAGAACCGTCGTCGGACAGCAATTCGATCTCGATGGCCGTGCTGATCCGAATTTCAATCTCAGTCGTTACGAACAGGCGGTCCAGGCGAAGACGGGTCGCTACCTGGCTCTGGGGATGGTCGCGGTTGCCATCGTTGCAGGATTCGAGCAGGACACGATCGATTCGTTGTGGAGAGTAGGGGACCAACTAGGCCCGGCGTTTCAGATCCAGGATGATCTGCTCGATTTGACCACAAGTAAGGGGAGAGCGGGGGAGATCGGCAATGATATCCGTGAAGGAAAGCCCTCCATCCTCTACGCTCATGCCCTCGAAGCGGGTGATCTCAGCGACGAAAATTGTGATAGGTTGGTGGCGGTGATGGCCAAGGAGCGCTCGGAAACTTCCGAGCAGGAGGTCAACTGGGTCATCGACCTGTTTGATCGATGTGGCTCGATCGAGTTTGCCCGTCATCAAGCGAGAAGCCGCGCTCAGGAGGGGGTCCGATTGTTCGGAGAAACTGCGGGGGTGTCGAATGAAGCGTGCCATCAATTTGAAAGCTTCGCTCGATTTGCAGTGGAGAGGAACAGGTAATTGAATTCATCCAGAGACATCGCCGTCATCTTCGGGGGTGACTGTGGTGAGCGTAACACCTCCATCCAGAGTGCTTACAATGTCATCCGATGGCTCACCGAGGCCAATTTTGTCCCCATTCCCGTGCGTTGGGATACAGCCGGCTGGCAAGAGTGCACCACTGACGATCTCGAAATGGCCGACAATCGGTGTGACCCCGTCGAGGTGCTCCAGAATCTGAAACGAAACGATGTCGGGGTCGTTTTTAATTGCATTCATGGGGGGCCGGGTGAAGACGGTACGCTGGCGGCGATCCTGTCGATGTTTCAGATGGCACACACCGGAGCTGGTGTTGTCGGTGGTGCAGTTTCTGGCTGCAAGATCACGTTCCGCCAGAGGATGCGCGGTATCGGTCTGAGGGTTCCTGCCGGGGCCGTGGTGCATGAGGAGGTGTGGTCTCGTCATCAAAGTGATGTTCTCAATGGGATCGATCATGAAATCCACTATCCATGTTTCGTCAAGGATCCCATCGGCGGCTCGTCACAAGGTATTTACCTCGTCAATGATCGCCATGAACTGATCGCTGCGATCGACAAGACCCTGGTCATTTCGCGACTGGTGCTGGTCGAAAAGAGGATCCGCGGACGAGAGTTCTCGGTGCCCTGTCTGGGTGGCGTAAGGGGAGTCTTGCCGCAGATTCTCCAGCCGGTGGAAATCCGGCCCGAAGGTCAGTTCTTCGACGAAAAGGAGAAATACGGTGAGCACGAAGTGATCTGTCCAGCGGAACTTGATCACGAGCAGTGGCACAACATTGCACGGGAGATCCGTCAGATGCATCTCGAGTTGCAGTTGGGGACAATCAGCCGTACTGATCTGATCATCGAAGATGGGGGATCTTCCGTCTATCTCGAGACCAATACGGTTCCCGGAATGACAGAAAAAAGTTTGCTGCCACTTTGTGCACAGCAGACCGGGATCAGCGGACCTGAACTGGTGAAAAAGATGATCGATGTCGCAGTCCATGAACACCTCGCGAGGCATAGCGGTGCGGCCAGTGCCGGTTGAGATCCCCTCCGGTGGGGATCTCGAGGCGGTGATCGAGTTAGTCGAGGAGGCAGGACGGATACTCCTGGAGCACCGTGATCGCGCTCTTCATATCGAACGCAAGGGTTTCAGAGATCTGGTCACCGACGCGGATCATGCATCGGAAAAGCACATCATTGGCGGATTGTCACAGTTGTTTCCAGCCGATTCGATTCTCTCCGAGGAAGCAGGTGGGGTGGTCAGTGGCGGTGCGAGATGCTGGATCATCGACCCCCTCGACGGCACCACTAATTACACGCATCGGCATCCGTTTTTTTGCGTTTCCGTTGGTCTCGTCGATGCCGACGGGCCACTGGCTGCAGTGACTCATGCACCGATTCTGGCAGAAACCTGGTCGGCGATTCGTTCGGCTGGCTGCTGGCACCGCGAAGTTGCGACCGGCAACCGAAAGCGGCTGACGATCTCCTCTTCAGCAGGCCTTGACGAATCCTTGCTCGCGACCGGGTTCAGTTACGACCGTCGAGAACTCGATCATGGAGCGTTGGAGGTGTTCGAATCGTTGCTAAAAAAAGCGCGTGAGATTCGACGTGGCGGTAGCGCATGCCTGGACATGGCCCACACCGCTTCCGGTGTTT
>JBBWWE010000215.1:0-12138 GCA_050256595.1 Planctomycetota bacterium | reverse complement strand
AGAGACATCGTAATCGAAACGAGCCGCAGGAATCGGCACCAGCGCTTCCTTCAACTCAGCACCGGCAGCGCGCAGTTTCGAGACATCGATCGGGTTGATGGTGTTGAGAGCATTCTGGATGAAGGTGCTCTCCCCCCAGTTGATCACCTGACTACCGAGGGTCACCGTCAACGGATTGTCGCTGGAACCGAAATCGCGACGAACCCAGGCATCGAGCAACACACCATTCATGCCGGCATACCGCTCCGCGCTGCCACTGAGTGGAGGTCGACCGTCCTTCAGAACATCGCCTCCAGTCACAGCGAAGTCACGGAAATAGAAACCGCGAACAAAGACCGCGTATTCGTCGTAATCGAAGGAAATCTCGTGAAGGACCTTGAAGTTGGTCGAGAAGATATCCCCATTGTCGAAGTTCAGGTTGCCGTCGTCTCCGTTGAGAGAAAATCCGGTGCCCCCGTTGGTGGTTCCGATGATGCTCGGATCGCGATCGGAAACTCGCCAGGCGAGTCCCATCGTTGCGGTGGTATCGAAATGACCCGTAATTTTTCCACTGAGAAGATCGAACTCGATGGCTCCAGCAAAAACGGGAGTCAAGATAAAGAATGCCACGAGGACAACGACTCGAAGTCGATCACTCGTCGCAAGCGGGGAGTAGTACCCTCGCATCCGGTGCACCTCCTTGCTGAGGATTCACGCTATTGGGTTCAGCGGTGAACTGACGGACACCAGACCCAGGCATCGACAATTGATCCATCCAGGGCAAAACTCAGCAGGAGAACCCCGGGAGCATATGCACCCGCAGAGACCTCTCCTCACCCACCCCCAGAACCACGGTAAAACCGGGCCCGATAGAAGTATCATCGAAGGGGGGAAGATACGGGATCGAGTGGGTCGCAGACAAGCAAGATCTGATGTGGCTCCACGACTCATCCTGCGGCACAGTACCCTCGCTGGACGGAGAACTGTCACAGAGCCTCAATGGAGGGAGTCCGATGGCCTCAGAAAACACATCGGAGACTCAGCAGGACCAAGATTACTGGCCCATCGAGATCCCCATCTCGGTCGCCTGGGGCGATATGGATTCGCTCGGACACGTCAATAACACCCGGTTCCTGCGCTGGTTCGAGGATGCCAGGATCGAGGCGTTCCGCCGCATCGGCACCCTGGAACTGGCACCCGGCACCGCATCCGGGCCGATTCTAGCCCGGGTCGAGTGCGTCTTCCGGTCGCCGGTCCGTCATCCCGATGTCATCACTTCCCGGATCCGCGCCACCGACCTCGGAACTGACCGATATACCCTCGAACACCAGATTCTGTCCCAGCAACAGCAGCAGGTGGTCGCGTTCGGAACCTCACGGATCATCGAGGTCGATTACAACACCGGTCAAAAGGTGCCGCTGGCAGCAGGAATTCTGGCAGCCCTGGAAGAAATCAGTGTCTAGTCGCCGTCCTCAATCCTCCGGATAGATGGAACCCGGTCCATCGAGAAACAGATCTGGCATCGGCGGCACCCCCGGCTCGGAGGCGTAGGAATCGAGATCAACATTCCCCTCCTCGATGATCACATCCTCATCGATGAAGAAGTTGCCGGTACATTCGGCAGGGTCTCTGGTCACCACAGCATGCAAGGCATCGGCAACGATCTCTGGTTTGCGCGTTGCCCTTCGATCCATCCCGGGAATCATCCGTAATGCTTCGGTATCGATGACGGTCTTGGGCCACAGGCCGTTGACGGCGATCCGATGGGGCTTCAGTTCTTCACTCATGCCGAGCACACACAAACTCATTCCGTACTTCGAGATGGTGTAGGCGGTATGGCGCGCAAACCACACCGGACGCAGCGAAATAGGAGGAGCCAGATTGACGACATGCGCCCCATCGCCGTGACTCATAGCCTCGATCGCAGCGCGAGTCAGGGTGTAGGTTCCCCGCACATTGACGTCGAACATCAGATCGACTCGTTTCATCGGGGTCGCGGCCACGGGAGTCAACGAGATGGCGCTGGCGTTGTTGACCAGCACATCGATGCGACCGAACTGTGCCACCGCAGCGGCCACCGCAGCTTCGACCTGATCGTCGTCTCGAATATCCATGCGAACGGCGAGAGCCTCCCCCCCCGCCTCACGCACCTGCTCGGCGGTCTCGTGGATGGTGCCCGGCAATTTCGGATGGGGCTGATCGGTCTTGGCAGCGATCACGACGCGGGCTCCATCGCGGGCTGCGCGCAGGGCGATGGCCTTTCCGATGCCACGACTGCCACCCGAGATCATCATCACCTTGTTGGCCAGAGACCGGCCGTTTCCAGCTGGATCGCTCAAGACTCACCTCCTGTCATCGATCGAAAATCGGCAGGCCTCTTGTCGTTGAAGGCCACCACCCCCTCGGGGAACTCGTTTCCAGCGGCGCAATCTCCAAAAGAAATCGCTTCCGCCTCAAGTGTCTCTTCCAGGCTGCGTGGAGCCGCCCGCAGAAGACGACGCGTCCTCGCCAGCGCCTCGTGCGGACCGTTGGCCAGTTGCCGACAGATCTCCACGGTTTGTTGCTCCAGTTGATCGGCCTCCACTGCTTTGCTGAACAAACCCCATAACTCGGCGGTCGCCCCGTCAATTCGCTCGTTAAGAAGAGCCAGGACCATGGCACGCTGACGACCGACCAACCGCGTCAGTTGATAAGTGGATCCTCCATCGGGACTGGTTCCTATGCCGCTGTAAGCGAGCGTGATCTTGGCGGTCGTCGAACAGACGACCAGGTCACAGGCCAGTGCCAGACTCAATCCGAATCCCGCACAGGCACCGTGCACCTGCGCCACCACCGGGACCGACAGCGCATCGATGGCTTTGATGGTGCGGTGAACGGCGCGAATCTCTTCGGTCACCGCTATGCGTCGCTGCTCGGGATCGGGATGGTCGGCGAACATTCCGGCAAACCAGCGCAAATCACCACCGGCCATGAAACCGCGACCGGCCCCGCGGATCCGTAGCACCCGAACGGCATCATCGGCTGCGATGCTGGCCAATGCCTCTTCCAGTTCCCTGACCATCGTTCCATCGAGAGAGTTCAGCTGAGCCGGTCGATTCAGTACCAGCGTCATCAGTCCCTCTTCATCGGGACGTTCCAGTTCCAGCGTCTCCATCCGACTCTCCCCTCCCGGTCATCTGGGTTGCCACGAACATACCCGCCGGAGGCGCGCATGGTGATCTCCCGGCGCGAATGGTACAAGCAGGGTAGATGGCGAACAGATGTTCGCTATGCTGTTTTCCCGATCCCGAAGGGTGGAAGGGAACCCGGATGCACTCGCTGGTCCTGCACGTCGACATCGATGCCTTCTTCGCCTCGGTGGAGCAATTGCGCAACCCCCGCCTGGTAAACCAACCGGTCGCCGTCGGTAGCGGAGTGATCGCTTCTTGCTCCTACGAGGCGCGACAACACGGATTGCACGCCGGTATGCCGCTGGGAAAAGCTGTTCGGAGATGTCCTTCGTTGATCATCGTACGCGGTCACGAGGCGGTGTACCGCTCCTACGCCAGTCGTCTGTTCGAAATCTGCCACCACTGGTCGCCGCTGGTCGAGGAACATCTCGACGAGGCTTACTGCGACCTGTCCGGAACCGAGCGGCTCTATCCCGAGCCGGAAAAAGCGGTGACACGACTGCGACGAGAGGTGACCAGGGCCACCGGGCTCACCGTCACCGCAGGCCTCGGTCGCAACCGGATGTTCGCACGTCTCATCGGAAAGTTTCACAAACCGGATGGACTCGGATCCATCGGACCGGAGCAGGAGGAACAACTGCTCAAGAAATTGCCAGTGGCGCAACTTCCGGGAGTCGGTCCGCGCACCGAACAGATCCTGGTTCGTCTCGGAATCGAAACGGTCGAGCAGATGCGACAACTCTCGCGCCCCGCACTAGGCGCACTGCTGGGACGAAACGGTGAGATCCTGTACGAACGCTGCCGGGGAGAAGATCATCGCTGTATCGGTGGCCGTGAGATCCCTCGCACCATCCAGAGGGGAACTTCCTTCGACGAGGATGTCTCTTGCCCGCGCACCCTCGAAGCGATGCTCGAGTACCTCTGTGAGCGGGCCGCCCGCAATTTGCGCCAGCGGGGTCTCGAGGCCAGAGGCATCGCGGTTCAGGTGGTTCATAGCGATCACGTGCGTGACCGGCGCCGGATCGCCCTCGACCGGCCCACCTGCCTCGATCCTCCCATCCTCGAGGCAGCACTGCTCCTGCTGCGATCGATGCAGAGCCGCCGTACGGCGCTGCGCTTCGTCGGGGTCGTCCTCGACCGGATCCGGGCAATCCCGCCCACACAGCAGGGAGTCCTGTTCGAGACGGCGCGAGAATCCAGCGAGGCAAACGGCTCGGGGCGCGAACACGAGCGTTGCAAGAGGCTGTTCGAGCAGGTCGATCGCATCCGGGCTCGCCACGGCCACGGAGCACTGTTGCGCGGAAGCACCCTGGCACTGCTGCAAGGAGATTCGAGCACCGCAACCGAGTTGCCCCGCGATCGTCACGGCCTGATCCTGCGCACCTCGTGTTTGACCCGCTGAACGGGGTTAGACTGTCGCAACAAAACCTAGACGCCACTCCTGGACGAGGATCACCGGTGGAGGAGGAACGAGTTGGACTACTACGCGGCCTGTTGCCAGACCGATCAGCCGAATCCACGTGACCGGGAACAGATGACCGACACCACCTCCCGTCTGATCGCACAACTGGAGCAGGCGGTGATCGGATACCGACCCTTCCACGACATCAAACTGGTGGTGTTCCCGGAGTTCGCCCATGCCGCTCCGATTTACGAGAGCGCCGAAGAACTGGCCGAGAAACTCGCCGTCGAGTTTCCCAATCGTCATACCGAACGACTCGGAGCCGCAGCCGGCGAACATGGAGTATGGATCCAGAGCGGATCGTTCCTCGAAATCGATCCACGCTGGCCCGATGCCGTCTTCAACACCACCGTCCTGATCGGTCCCGACGGCGAGATCGCCAGCCGCTACCGCAAGGTCAACCCGTGGATCCCGTGGGAGATCCACACCAGTCCGCACGACCTCGAAGGCTATGACGAGCCGCTCTTTCCCGTCACCGAGACGGAGATCGGCCGACTCGGTGTGGCGACCTGTTACGACTGGTTGTTCCCGGAGACCTGCCGTGAGTTGACCCTCGGTGGCGCAGAAGTGCTGATTCGAATCAGTGCTTACATGGATCCGTGGGGCGCCTCCGAACCGATGGACTGGTGGACGGTGATCAATCGCTGTCGCGCCATCGAGAACCTGGCGGCGGTGGTCGCCTGCAACCAGGGAGCCTCGGCCAGTCACTATCCGCCCTTCTCGTGGCCCGGTGCCAGTATGATCATCGACGGGGACGGTCGCATCCTGGCACAAGCTCCCAGTGGACCAGGAGAGGCGACGGTGGTCGCTCCCATCTCCATCGAGACGATTCGTCAGCAGCGGCGGCGGCGCTCCGGTCATGCGATGCCAGCACACCTGAGAAGCTCCGCCTACCCGTTGCAGCAGCGCGAGATGTACCCGCCCAATCGTACGCCCGAATCACGCTCGACCGAATCACTCGAACGAAGCATCGACGATGCCAAGGGGCGAATCGGCTGGTAGAAGCGCTGGATTGTCAGCAACCTTCTGGCATCCTGACCGCTCCTTTGCCATTTTTTCGGATCGCTGGAGAGTCGAGGCTACGATGACAGAATCTGACTCCTCGAAATCGTCCGGCGAGTCGACCGCCAAGCACGATCTCTCTCGTCTCAGGATCGATCGCACTGCTCGCGCCAGTTCGGCACGCTGGCCCTTGGTGGTGCTATTTCTGCTGCTGGGCAGTTACATCGCCTGGAAGGAACTCCCCTCCGTCGTCCAGAATCAGGATCCGGAAGTGGTCACCGCCCGCGTCCAGCGCCGCGGAGGCGCCAGCAATCGCACCGGCGTCGCCTCCAATGGTTACATCGTCCCGCGTCGCCAAGCCGCACTCTCGACCGATATCCCCGGCCGTCTCATCGAGTTGAATGTCGAGGAGGGCAGCCGGGTGAAACGAGGAGATGTGGTGGCTCGACTCGACAGTCGCGAACTGGAGGCTTCGCTGGCGCGACTACGGGCCGATCGGGAGGGAGCGGTGGCCGAACAGGAGCGAGCCCGACTGGCCAAGGAGCGCCAGGAAACCCTCTCTCGTAGCGACGACTCTTCTCGTAGTGAACTCGATTCGGCGCGCGCCAGTGCCCGGGCCGCCACGGCTCGTGTCGCCTCCATCGGTGCCTCCATCCAGGAGGTCGAGGCGCGCATCGACAAATCCACCGTCTACGCACCATTCTCGGGCGTTGTCGTCGAGAAGAATGCCGAGGTGGGAGAAGTGGTCTCATCCATCGGCGGCGGCGCCAACACGCGCGGTTCGGTCGCCACCCTGGTCGATTTCGATACGCTTGAAGTACAGATCGAACTGGCCCAGACAACCCTCGAAGCCGCCCGCATCGGCGCACCGGTATTGATCTACCTCGATGCTTATCCGGAAGAGGGATATCGCGGTCGCATCCGTCAGATCTGGCCGACCGCAAACCGAGCGAAGGCGACCGTCGAACTGCGAGCCGAGTTCATCGACCGTGATGACCGATTGCTGCCGCAACTGGGGGTGCGGGTCGTGTTCGTGCCCGAATCGGAGGCGAACCCGACTCCACCGCAGGTTCTGGTGCCCCGACGGGCACTGCTGGCGACCGAACAACCGACCGTCTTCGTCGTCCGGGACGGGATGCTCGAAGTGCGGACCATCACCCTTCGTGATGATGTCGGAGAAGATCTCATCGAGGTCGGATCGGGGCTAATCGGCGGCGAGCGGGTCGTGGTCGATCCCGATCAGACGCTACGGGCCGGAGACCGGGTACAGGTCAAGAGGTCGCCATGACCGATGCCTTCATCGTGCTCGAGAATGTCTGCAAGAGTTATTCCCGCGGCGGAGAAACCCTCCATGTGCTCGATGAGTTCCACCTCTCCATCCCCGAGAGCGATTTCGTTGCCCTGATGGGACCCAGTGGCTCGGGCAAGACGACCATCCTGAATCTGGTCGGTGGTCTCGACTCCTGCGATTCCGGGGCCGTGACCGTCGCGGGCGCACCTGTCAGCGCGATGTCGCGACGGGAACTGCCCGCCTGGCGCTCCCGACATGTCGGTTTCGTGTTCCAGTCCTTCAACCTGCTGCCGGTGTTGACCGCACAGGAGAATGTCATGTTGCCGCTGCAGTTGACTCCGCTGTCGGGACCCGAGCGACGCAAGCAGGCGGAGTTCGCGCTCGACATCGTCGGACTCTCCGACCGGGCCACGCACCGTCCGGCACAACTCTCCGGTGGCGAGGAGCAACGAGTCGCCATCGCACGAGCCATCGCCACCGATCCCGATGTGATCATCGCCGACGAACCGACCGGTGACCTCGACCGCAAGAGCGCCGATGCCGTACTGGAGATCCTGGCGCGGCTCAACAGTGAACTGGGCAAGACGATCCTGATGGTGACCCACGACCCGTTGGCGGCGAAGAAGGCACGGCGGCTGCTGGAACTGGACAAGGGCGTGCTGGTCGAGGATCAGTTGCAGGAAGGGGCCTGAGATTGCGTTTCCCCTTCCGACTGGCGCTACGTCACCTCATGGCCAGAAAGACTCGTAACGGCCTGACCGTTGTCTCCATCTCGGTGGCCGTTTTTCTGCTCTGCTTCCTGATCGGCATCGTGCAGGGACTGGAAGCGAGCGTCCGCAGCGCCTCCGCCACCCGTCTGGTGACCCAGTCCGCCGTCAGCCTGTTCGTCAGCCTGCCCACCTCGTACCAGCACAAGATCGACAGCGTCGACGGCGTCTATCTCAGCACCAAGTTCCGCTGGTTCGGTGCCTACTACCAGGAGCGGGAGAACTTCTTCGCCAAGTTCGCCGTCGACCCGAATCGCTTCCTCGAAATGTACACCAAGGACATCGAGATCATCGAAGGTCCTGGAGGGGTCACCGGTCCAGAAGCGAGAGCGGCGGTACAGAAGGCATTCGAGAGTGACCGGCGCGCCGCCATCATCGGAACCGGGTTACGCGATGATGAGCGCTACGGATTCCGCATCGGCGATACCGTGCCGCTGATCCCGTTGCTCTACCAGCGCGCTGACGGTGGTGCCTGGGATTTCGTCATCGTCGGCTACTACCGGCCTCTCAAGGAGCGAATCCCCGACACGACGATGTACTTCCGTGCCGACTATCTCAACGAGGCGTTCGAGAGCGGTGAAGCCTACGGAGACATCGCCGCAGGAGTGTACTACGTCAACACCCTCGAAAACGCTCCGGTGGAACAGGTCGCACAGGAGATCGATGAGATGTTCGCCAACGGTCCCCAGAGGACCCAGACGATCACCGAGGCCGCTTTTGCATCCTTCTTCATCTCCGCCATGGGAAACTTGCCGCTGTTTCTCGGTACCATCGGCGGCGCGGTGCTGTTCTCCATCTTCTTCTCGGTGGTCAACACGATGATGATCAGTGGCCGACAGCGCATCCAGGAGGCGGGGATCCTCCAGGCACTCGGTTTCCGACCCATCACCAGCACCCTGCTGCTGATCTACGAGGGTCTGCTCATCTCGCTGATCGGAGGCGGCTGTGGCATTTTGCTCGCCGTCACCACCGAGGGTCTCATGATCCGCATGCTGGGCGAGAGCATCCGCAACTACCACGTCACTCCCGACATGGTGATGCTGGCAGTGGCCACCTCATCGATTCTCGGCATCGTCGCGGGCCTGGCGGCGGGAATACCCTTCTTGCGCTACCGCCCCACCGAGGCACTCAGGAGCCTTGGATAAGATGGCACTGCCAACCGGCTACACGACCCGCAACCTGTTGAGACGCCGAAAGCAGGTGCTCTTCACCGCCCTTGGCATCGCCTTCACCACAGCTGTGATGTGCGGGGTGCTGTCACTGCGCAACGGATTCCAGCAACTGTTCGAGCCACTCGGGGCCGACGAGGTCGCGGTATACCTGCGCTATGGAGCCTCCTCCGAGGGAGAGTCGGGAATCCCGCGCGAATCGGCTCGCATCATCATCAAGGAACGCCCGGAGATCTTGCGCGACGAACAGGGCAATCCACTGGCGGCGGCGGAATGCTTCCTGGCGATGTACATGGAGAAACTCGACGGCGGCATGGTCAATGCACCACTTCGCGGTATCGAGCAGGCTTCGCTCGAACTCCATCCCACCCCACCTCGGCTACTCGAAGGGCGCTGGCCTGACTGGGGTGCAGACGAGGTGGTGGTCGGCAGACCGCTCGTCAACCGCATGAAGAACTGCGCCCTCGGCGACACCCTGAAACTCAACACCACTCCGTTCGCGGTGGTCGGGGTCTACGAGTTCGACTCCTCGCAAGGCAGCGAGATCTGGGGTCCGGTCGACCGGATGCTGGAGGCACTCAAGCGCCCCGTCTACAGCCGGGTGATCGCACGGGTCGGCACCGATCTCGATTACGAGGAGGCGACCCGACAACTCGAAGAAGATCCCCGCCTCAACTTCTCCATCACACGCCAGAGTGAATACCTGGCCAGCCAGACCACCGGGCTCAGCACCTCCTTGCTGGTGCTGTCGATCTTTCTCACCGTCATCATGGGATCGGCAGCGGTCATCGGCACCATGAACACGATGCTCGCCACCGTCGCCACCCGCACTCACGAGATCGGAATCCTGCTGGCGCTCGGTTACAGTCGCCTCGAGGTGTTCCTGTCCTTCCTGCTCGAATCGGCGCAGATGGGACTGGTCGGAGGAATCATGGGGCTGCTGATGGTAGCACCCTTCCACGGTGTCGAGACCGGTGCGGCCAACTTCAACACCTTCACCGATATCAGTTTTTCCTTTCAACTCTCGCCCGCCATCGCCATCACCGCATTCGCGGTTTCCTTCGGCCTGGGAGTGATCGGAGGTGCGATTCCGGCCTGGGTCGCATCGAATCGGTCGGTGGTCGATGCGATCCGCCGCTGAGGTCGGTGTTGCATCGGTCTGTTGCCGTCTGCTGGCCTCGCGACTACCATCGATCAGCAGTGGACCTCGCACCTTCTGGGAGAGACATCGGTAAAGGCAGGATCTCGGTGAAAGAACACGACAATCCTGAGATCTCGGTCGTCATACCTGCCTTCAACGAGGAGGAATCGATCGGAGGACTTCTCGACGAGGTCTTCTCGACCCTCAACTCGATGCAGATCTCTCACGAGGTGATCGTCGTCAATGATGGATCGACCGATACCACGGGTGATCTGCTGCAACGACTCCAGCAAACCTCTGCTGCCTTACGAGTTCTGACCCTGGTACCTCGCAGTGGCCAGAGCGCCGCATTCGAGGCGGGTTTCCGCATCGCACGCGGCGAGTTGATCATCACCATGGACGCTGATGGACAAAATGACCCCGGCGACATCCCGCATCTGATCGAAACGATCCCCGGTCACGACGCGGTACTCGGTGTCCGGGTCAATCGACAGGATCCTGGCATTCGCAAGTTCGCCCAGAAGATCGCCAACACGGTGCGCAACACGCTGCTGGGTACCAGGTTTCGAGATGTCGGTTGCTCGCTGAAAGTATTTCGACGCGAGATCATCCAGGGTCTGACCCTGTACGACGGTCTGCATCGGTTCTTTCCTTATCTGGTCGAGATGCGCGGAGGCAAGACGGTGGAAGTAGAAGTGAAGCACCGGCCGCGTCTGCTCGGAAAAAGCAAGTACTCGCCGCTCGGAAGAGGCATTCCCGCCTTTCTTGATTTGCTGATGGTCAAGCGGATGAAGAAGCGAGCCCTGCACTACACTGCCGAGGAGCAAACCTGATGATCACGGACCTCGAAATCCTGTGGAACCTCGCGATCGTGTCCTCGGTCGATGGGGAAACGACCAGAAACTCGCTCCAGCTCATCTGGGAAAAATTGATGACGGACCACTGGGTATGGGTCGGCTACGGCGGCCAGGCGATCTTCTTTTCCCGCTGGATCGTTCAGTGGATCGTCAGTGAGAAGGCGGGCAAGTCAGAGATCCCGCTCGCCTTCTGGTGGCTCAGCATCACCGGTGGCGGCATCACCTTGGTGTATGCCTACGTCAAAGCGGAGCCGGTGCTATTTCTGGGGCAGATCCTGGCGCTGATCATGTACGCGCGAAATCTGATGCTGGTTTACCGCGAGAAAGCAACACCCTGAAGCCCAGTTGAGGGACACGCACCAAAAAGCATCCAACGATTACCCCGTTGGTAACCAGTTCGGCTGCATCAGCAATGCCACACCCCCGATGGCGATCGCCATGCCGATGAAAGCCAGCAAGGAGATCTTCTTGCGCAGAAAGATGGCCACCAGCAACACCATGAAAACCGGCGTCACCGACATCTGAGTGGTCGCGATGGCCAGATCGACGGCATTGGCAGAGACCAGAGACAGCCAGATACCGATGTAGGTGCCGATGAAACTGGCCACAAAAAGTCGTTTCGGAACTCCACGGGCAAAAAGCCGCTGCTTCCAGTAAGGCAGCACCCCGGTGTAATGCGCCACCAGCCAGCCTCCGATGAAGGCAGTAACGATCCGGATGGCAGAAGACTCCAGTGGAGGTAGGTACTGCATCGAGACCTTCGATAGCGCGAGTCCCGTCGACTGACAGAAGGCGGCGAATACACCCAGCAACAGTCCGTCTCTGGGATTCCCCTCGTGCAGCCCTGAACGATCGCTGGCCAGATTGCGATCACGGATCACCACCGCAATCCCTACAAGGGTGATCGCCATCGCGATCAGTGCCGGGAATTCCAGCAACTCGGCGAGCCAGAACCAGCCGAACAAGGCGGAGATGGGTGGCGTCAAGGTGGTCAGGACCAGTGCCTTGCGAGGTCCGAGGATCTGGATACTACGAAAATAGGCCGCGTCGCCGATCTGGATGCCCACAACGGCACTGATGACAAGCCACAGATAAGCGCTGGCCGGAGCCGCGATCCACGGGCCCATGCCGGAGCCAAACAGCGGAATGCTCAGTAGCAACAAGGTCCCCGAGATGGCGTTCTTGGCCAGATTCATCGCAGCCGCGGGAGCATCCAGACGACTGTAGATAAAACTACCGATTGCCCAGCAAGCCGCCGCCACCAGCCCCGCGACCTGGCCGAATTCCATCGCGGACCCCA
>JBBWWE010000214.1:0-1503 GCA_050256595.1 Planctomycetota bacterium | reverse complement strand
CAGCATCAAGGTGTGCTCGGAACTGCGTCGTCAGCATCGCGCACCATTTCTCGCCGGGCTGATCATCTTTGCCGAACTGGCGTTGCTGCTGCTGGCATTTGGCACTTCGGGCTGGCAGGTGGCCGCCATGTTCCTCAACGGACTGGCCCTCGGGTCAGTGTGGGGAGTTGTGACCCGCTATCTGGAGGGGCGACGCACCTCGGAGATGCTGCTGGCGGGTTTATCCTGCTCTTTCATCATCGCCAGCGGCATCGTCAAGGATGTCGGACGCTGGGTGATGTCCGAGGGAGTCTCCGAGGCATGGATGCCGTTTGTCACGGGCCTCATCTTCCTGGCTCCCTTTCTGTTTTTTCTGTGGTTGCTCGACAAGATTCCCGATCCCGACAAACAAGATGAGCTGGATCGAAACAAGCGGACCCCGATGGAGGGAGCGGGCCGAAAGCGTTTCTTTGCCGAGTTCTTGCCGGGCATGATCCTGCTTCTGGGTGGGTATCTGCTGCTGACCGTCTATCGCGATTACCGGGACAACTTTGGCATCGAGATCTTTGCTGGCCTCGGATACGCCGAAACTCCGGCGATCTTCTCCCGCTCGGAGTTGTGGGTCGCCTTCGGAGTGCTGGCGACCCTGATGATGTTATCGCTGGTCCGCGACCACCGCCGCGGCCTCATCTGTTCCTTTGGCCTGCTGATACTGGGGACCCTGATGCTGGGGATTTCGGTGCCGCTCTACGATGCTGGCCAGATTGACGGATTGCAGTGGATGGTGATGGTGGGACTCGGCGCCTATCTGGCCTATGTTCCCTTCGGGTCATTGCTCTTTGAACGCGTGATGGCTGCAACGCGCTATCCAGGAACTGCGGTTTTCACCATCTGTCTCGCCGATGCGGTCGGTTACACCGGCAGCGTTGGCATGATGGCGGGCAAGGATTTACTGGCTGGAGATATGGAACCTTTGGTCTTCTTCCGCAAAATGACCCTCTGGTTTTCCATCGGGACCACGTTCTTCTTCATCGGTGGCGCAATCTACTTCCTGCGGCGCGTACGGGCCCTCCCCGCCAGCTCAGAACCACCGGCGGCTTGATCGAATCAGAAGCAGAGAGGTGTAACTTGGCTTCCGAACTGGAGATCCTTGCCTACGAAGAAACTTCACTGGGTGTTCTGTGCCTGCGGCGCCGGGAGTTGCTGTCGAAGCCGGGTACGGTTGTCACCGAGGTCACGCTCAATCACGAGTTCCTGATGTCTAGTTACCATACCGATTCTGAACGAGCACTGGCTCGGCTTGGAGTCGAGATACACGGAGGCGGGGACCTGAAAGTTTTGATCGGCGGGCTCGGGCTCGGCTACACCGCAGATGCGGCATTGCGCTGTGAAGGTGTGCAGTCGGTCGAGGTTATCGAACTGCTCGGGGAGGTGATTGGTTGGCTCCGGGATGGGCTATTGCCTCTGTCGGAGATCCTGGTCGGGGATGAGCGATTGCAGGTCGTCGAGGGCGATGGCTACCGC
>JBBWWE010000213.1:0-1834 GCA_050256595.1 Planctomycetota bacterium | reverse complement strand
GATAACTTACATCCGTGCCGCGATGGCGGCAATGAGTCGACTCCACGGAGACGACTCGAAGTGCCGGGAGGCCTCGGATGCCACTTTCGAGGGGATCGGAGAAGGCCAAAAACACCGGATCATGGGTTTTCAACGCATCCGGTCGGTGATCGTCCCGATAGGTAGGCTCGAACTGGAAGGGCACTTCGGATACGGTGCCACATCTTCAATCAGTGCTTAAATCGATGGGTGATCTTTCAGAGGAGAATCGTCGCATGTCAAAATGCTTGTCCTGGACCTCTGTGTTGCCATGGATGGTGATCGTGTTGGTGGTGGTTGCATCTGGATGCACCGCTCGGATGGACTCAGATTCAGATACCGTCTTCCAGATCGATAGCATCTCGGCACCTCATCCGGATGGCATCTTTCGCATCCCATTGATGACCAACCCTCCTGATCTCGACCCGATCCTCGTGTCCGATACCACTTCCGATGGGGTGGCCTCGAAGATCTTCAACACGCTGCTCGATTACGATCCTGATTTGAATTTGGAACCGTGCCTGGCCGTTTCCATGCCTGAGATCTCCTCTGATGGCACCCAGTACGACTTCACCATCCGCGAGGGAGTGAAGTTCAGTCATGGACGCACGGTTACTGCTCAAGACTTCAAGTACAGCCTGCAGCGGCTCGCCTCGGTCCGTTCGAAGAGATCGAACCTGATCGAGCCGATCCTCGGTGCCAGCAAGGCGATCGAGGCGGCTCGAAGTTCCTCCGTGGATGCACCGGACATCAGAGGCATCGAGGTGATCGGAGATCTACAACTGCGCATCACGCTGACCAAGCCTCATGCGCCCTTCATCTATCACCTGGCGATGGTCAATACCGCCGTGGTACCGCGTGAAAAGGTCGAAGAGTATGGGCATGCTTTTTCTCGCAAACCGATCGGTACTGGTTGCTTCATCCTGGAAGAATGGAAGGAAGGAACCTCGCTGCACTTGAAGGCAAATCCCGACTACTTCGAGGGCGCTCCAAAACTGGCGGGGATCCACTATCGAGTCATTCCGGAGCCGCTGGCGCAGCAGGAGGAGTACAAGGCAGGCAACTTCGAGGTGCTAGCGGTGACCCAGGGGGTCTATCCCAAGTGGAGTCGCTCCAATCGGGCCAACGAAGTGCTGTCGTGGCCATCGCTGGTGGTTCAGTACTACGGATTCAATCTCGAGAAGGAAGGTTCTCCCTACGCCGGCAATTCCGACAGCGCCAGGAAACTGCGCGAGGCGATCAACCTGTCGGTCGATCGCAAGTTCCTGGGTGAGGTGTTGCTGGAAGGTCGTTTCTTTGCCGCGAACGGCATCTTGCCACCGGGCATCCTCGGGCATAACGCCGATCGCCCCGCCTATCCCCTCGATCAGGAACGCGCCAGGACGCTGCTGGCGGAGGCAGGCTACCCCGAGGGGCAGGGACTTCCCTCCGTCGACCTGTGGTTCAACACCCAGGGCGACAACGCCAAGATTGCCCAGTCGGTTCAGGAGGATCTGCGCAAGGTAGGGATCCCCATCGGCCTCAAGATGCTCGACTGGGGTGCCTTCATCGAATCGACCGATTCAGGGGAGCCACCCTTCTTCCGTCTCGGCTGGGTGGCAGACTACCCCGATCCAGAGAACTTTCTTGCCTTCTTGTTCCACTCCAAGAACAAGGGACCCAACGGCAATGTTGCTTTTTACGACAATCCTGAAGTGGATGCTCTGATCGATCGTTCCTATGCGATTACCGACATGGATGAAAGAATCAAGTTATTGCAGCAAGCTGAAAGCAAGATCCTTGACGATTATCCATGGCTGTTTTTGCTATTTGGACG
>JBBWWE010000212.1:0-4657 GCA_050256595.1 Planctomycetota bacterium | reverse complement strand
TGCCTGTGAAAAATACGAGTACCGCAAGGGATACAAGTTCTCGACGTATGCCACCTGGTGGATTCGCCAGGCGATCAGTCGTGCCATCGCCGAGAAGTCTCGCATGGTCCGTCTTCCTGTCTACATGTCAGAAACGATGAGCAAACTCGGTGGAGTCAGTCGTGAGCACCTGCAGAAAACGGGTCAGCGCCCCGATCTGCATGAGATCGCGAAGGCACTGGAAGTGCCCCAGGAGGAACTGGAAGCGATGATCCGCCTGAGCCGCTCTCCGGTCTCTCTCTCCACCCCGGTCGGATCCGAGGAAGATTCCACCTTCGGAGACTTCCTCGAAGACCATCGCTTCACCCCACCTTCGGAAGCGATCTCAGCTGAGGCATTGAAAGGTCGGATGGGACACGTCCTCGAGACACTCAGTCTACGCGAGCGAGAGGTGATCAAACTGAGATTCGGCATCGGTAGAGACGACACCTATACGCTCGAAGAACTGGGAAAGAAATTCAAGGTCACGCGAGAGCGTATCAGACAAATCGAGATCCGAGCCTTGAAGAAACTACGACATCCAGTTCGGTCACGAAATCTGGAAGGATTTCTGGACGGATAAAAACCGACTGGTTAAAAAATCAGGAATCAAGAAAAGAGTCGGAGCCTGACGAGCGCCCCCCCGCCGAACCGGCGGGTGTCAGGATTCCGACTCTGCCCATTTATTCAACTATTGATCCCATCACCCAGCGAGCCCGGATGAAATCCACCCCACCGACACTCACCCCTCCCTCGAAGAGACTGCCACCATTTTCGACCTCATGAACAAGGTGAGCACGAAGATGCAGGATCCCCGGCACCACCATCTCGGAATCCACTTCCAGGGTTTCGATCTCGACCAGTTGCGGGTAGGGCGAACCCTGAGAAGCCTTCCACACCTCTGGTGTCGAAGAAGGTGGATCTTCTCGTGATAGAAGAACCACGAGAGACAACTGTTCCAGAGCAGACATGGCATGGGTCGAGGGAAAGACAAAAGTGCTCGGCTCCCCTTTCGTCGACACATCTCCCCCGGAGACCGCTTTCTGGGCGATGGCCATCTCACCGGGCTGAAGTGACAGTACTCGATCGATCTGGATTCGATTCTTCGCGAGCGGCAGGAGACGACGGAGATCTTCCGCATCCAGGGACAGTACCCCGTCAGCGAGGATTCGATGTGGCTCCCATCGAGGTTCTTCGGCGACCATCACACCAGCACCTTCCTGATTTCAGGTAACCAGATGAGGACCAATGGATGGCCCTCGCACTCTCCGGTAGTCTGACAAACCCGTGGGGAAATTCATCTCTTTTTCGCGCTTTGATTCGGAGCACAGCACCTTGGCTTCAACTCCGCCAAAAAAGAACCTGGCAGCCAGCACTCTACGCTGCACCTTTGGTCAGTTGGACATCGAACTGGATGTTCCCGAAGGAGTCTGGAACCCCACCCCACATGGAATTTTGCTCGGTGAGGTACTGGAAACGATGAATTTCAGCGGTGAAAGCATCATCGAACTGGGGACCGGCTGCGGGGTGCACGCCGTCGTGCTCGGGCTCAGAGGCGCCCGCGAGTTACTGCTCACAGAAATTGAGGAAGATATTCTTTCTCACGCCAAAATTAATCTCGAAAAGCATCGTATCGAAACAAAGACACGCTTCCTCGTCGCAGACTGGGTCCAGCTCGATGCCGGTGGCTACGATACTCTGGTCGCGAACCCACCCTTCTGCGTGGCAGGAAAAAAATATCGTCGATACTTCATCGACACTCTCATTCTCGAGGCCCATAAGTTGGTTCGCCCTGGAGGACGGTTGATATTCATCCAATCGTCGTTGGCGGATTTTCCGAGATCGATCCGCTTGATGGAGGATTGTGGGATGACAGTGCAAATCCTCGGTGAAAAGGAATGCCCCTTCCGCGATTACTATTTCGAGGATGCCGCATTCATGACCGAAATTGACCGCGTGGAGAACTCCTACACCATCCGTGATGGAGTCCACTACGAGCGGCTGCAGGTTTTCGAGGGAATGCTACCGGAAGACTAGGGCACCACAATCGTGCCTGAACCAATCACCTCTGCAGCCAGTTCCAGTTCGGGAGCAAGGAAACGATCACCCTTGGCTCGGGCAATCACCTTCCGGATGGCTCCGATCCTCGACTCCAGACGTCGGCCACTGCGAAGAGGTCTGCGCAATTCCACAGCATCTAGCCCAACCAGCATCTCGATGGCCACAACCTGACAGGCCAGCGACGCGCATTCACTCGCCTTCTCGGAGGCGTGGGTGGACATGCTGACGTGATCCTCCGCCCCCGCCGAGGTGACGATGGAATCGACCGAGGCCGGATGCGAAAGCACTTTCATCCGCGAAACGAGAGCCGCCGCAGTCACATGTGCCATCATCCAGCCAGATTCGAGTCCTTCATTAACCGCGAGAAATGCCGGTAAACCTTGATTGGTATCGGGGTTCACCATCTTCTCGGTACGACGCTCGGAGATGGATGCTAGATCGGCAAGAACGATCGCCAGCAAATCCGCCGCGTAAGCCACGGGTGCTCCATGGAAGTTCCCACCCGAGAGCACTTCTCCCGACTCCGAGAAAATCAGCGGATTGTCTGTCGAGGAGTTCGCTTCCCGCTCGACGGTCTGCTGGATCCAGTCGATGGCATCGCGAACGGCCCCGTGGACCTGAGGAGTACATCGCAAGGAGTAAGGATCCTGGACCCGATCGCAATCCGCATGGGATGCAACAATCTTGCTACCGGAGAGCAAAGACCGCAGATGTCCCGCAACCACCGACTGCCCCGGATGGGGACGGACATCATGGATTCGAGCGTCAAAGGGCTGAACCGAGCCGAGCAATCCCTCGACACTCACTGCTGCGGTGACATCGGCTGCAGCGACCACCCTCCTGGACAACAGCAGGGCTCTTGTCAGCATCGCCAATGAGATCTGTACGCCGTTGATGAGCGCAAGACCCTCTTTCGTCTCCAGCCGGATCGGCGCGAGTCCCTTCTTCTTGAGAGCGGTTTTTCCGGATACCCACTTTCCATCGACGAGCGCCTGCCCCTCTCCGATGAGCACCTGGGCAAGATGAGCAAGGGGCGCCAGGTCGCCACTGGCCCCGACTGAACCGAGACATGGAATACGAGGAAGAACATCGTTTTCCAGCATGGAGATGAGAAGTTCGATCACCTGTGGCCGAACACCACTGTTACCGCGAGCCAGTGCGTTGGCTCTCAAAGCGATGGCGAGACGAACCTCTTCGACCCCGAGAGGCTCGCCAACTCCGGCAGCGTGACTCCGAATCAGATTCAGTTGCAAGCGCCGGACTTCGGAGGGCGCAATCCGAACGTTACACAAGCGCCCAAAACCGGTGTTGATGCCGTAACAGGGCTCGTCCCCCTTCGCTGCCGCGGCCACCAGTTTCGCGGAAGCAACGACCCGGGAACGCGCTTGCGCCGGGAATCGATAACTCGCCTGTGCCCGGGCAATGGCAGCCAGATCATCGAGGGTCAGAGAGAGACCATCGATTTTTACCGCACGTTTGCGCATGGACACATCTTCATGTCGACGACTCCGGTGCTTCTTTTTGCTCGAACCAGCCACCACTGACCACCTCTCCATCGACGGCAGGAAACTACGATGGACAATCCTCAACCGCAAGCAGGGCCCGGCTCCGGTGGTATCTTGTCCCAAGAGGTATAGTATGCCGAGGAATGCCACCGGAACGGAGCAAACTTGTCTATAGAGCGCGAAGAGTTGCCTGTAGATATCCTCTTCGTCGGGGCCGGCCCTGCCTGCCTGACCTCCGCGCTCCATCTCAAACGTCAACTTGCTGCCATGGGTAACGGTGATGTCGAGATCGCTGTCATCGAGAAGGGCCAAACGGTAGGCGCCCACATTCTATCGGGCGCTGTAGTCGACCCCCGCCCGCTCGAAGAACTTCTTGGTGAGGATTGGCGAGACAAGGGAGTCCCGGTCGAAGCCTGGGTCGATTCGGAGGAAGTGCGGCATCTCTCCGCCACCAAAGCGACCCGGATCCCGGTGCCACCGATGCTAAAGAATCATGGCTTCCCGGTCATCAGTCTGTCCGACATGGTTTCCTGGCTGAAGGATCAATGCGAGCAAGCCGAAGTGATGGTCTTCGAGGGATTTCCGGGAAGCGAGTTCCTGCGAGATGCCAAGGGGCAGATCGCTGGAGTCCGAACGATGGACAAGGGACTCGATGCCAACGGAGAGGCTGGACCCAACTTCGAACCGGGCGCTGACATTCACGCTCGTTGCACCGTACTCGGAGAAGGCGTGCGCGGATCGCTGACCAAGCAGTTGATCGAAGAACAGCAACTCCAGGGGCGCAACCCCGAGACCTTCGGTACCGGCGGCAAAGAACTATGGCAACTACCTCCAGGGCGTTTCCCTGCCGGCAAGGTGCTTCATACTTCCGGCTGGCCACTGTCCTCTACGCAGTACGGCGGATCGTGGATCTACGGCCTCTCAGGAGACCGTGCTTCCATCGGGTTCGTGACCGCACTCGATGCGAAGCAGCCCTGGAACGACCCGTGGGAAAACTTCCAGCGCTGGAAGCAGCACCCCTTCATCGCGCAACTTCTCGAAGGAGGAGAGATCCTCAAGGCGGGGGTAAAGTG
>JBBWWE010000211.1:0-6351 GCA_050256595.1 Planctomycetota bacterium | reverse complement strand
ATGCGAGCGGTTACATGCGCTATCGACTCAATGATGTCAATCCCAGTCTGGGTCCGATCGAGATCGTCATGGATCAGAGTTTCGAGTTTCGCGGTTTTGTCGTCGATGCCGAGACCGGTGATCCCATCTCCCGGGCGCGCGTCCGGATTGCACTTTCAAATTCGCGCAGCCGGGGTGACTCCGATCGCACCGGCGAAGAGGGTTATTTCCGGATCCAGGATCTGAGAACTGGCGAGTACGACATCTCTGCCACCGCCGAGGGTTACATCTCGGCCCGGTTCAGCGCACCGATTCCTGGTCGCGATCCGGATGAGACGGTGGTCATCGAACTGGAACCGGGAGCACGCATCATCGTCGACGTGGTCGATCTGTCCGGCGTTTCGGTCGAGGGCGCATCTCTGCGTGCCTACCGTCTGGAAGAAGGTGCCGAGGCCGATGGTGACGGCCAGACGTCTCAACAGAGAGGACGCTCCAGAGCCGATGATAGCGCCACCACCAACCGCGATGGTCGTGGAACCCTGGTCGGCCTCACCGATGGATTTTATCGTGTGACCATCTGGCATTCGGAGTACATCCCTGCCGAGTCGGTTGCGGTGGTCAAGCGCATCGAAGGAAGTGCCAGGGTCCGAGTCGTGCTCGAGCGCGGTGCGACCATCCGCGGCGATGTGCGAAGTTTGTCGGGAGATCTGCTCAGCAATGGACGGGTCTATGCCCGTGGACCGGTGACGAAACGTGCCAATGTCGATGATTCGGGACAGTATCTCATCCAGGGTCTGCCGGCGGGCAGTTACGAGGTCAACTTCGATCCTTTTGAAGAGGGGCCAGAGCCGGATCCTAGCGGACAGATCACCGTCAG
The DNA here is from genome assembly GCA_050256595.1 of Planctomycetota bacterium. GTDB lineage: Bacteria > Planctomycetota > UBA8108 > UBA1146 > UBA1146 > UBA1146. Next base: position 5,495 of record JBBWWE010000211.1, on the reverse strand, counting down.
CGGCACCGAGGAGCGCGTGCTCGACCTGCGGCCCTAGGCCAATTCCGAAATTCGGTCCCAGGGGGATACCTGAGTACAGATAGCGGCAGATTGGCATTCAGGCGCCAATTTGTATATCCTATCTGTGTCGAGGTTCGGAGCCCCAACCCGCGCCGGGGGATCCCTCTCGCAAAGACTTCCTGGAGGGAACGTTATGACCGAGCATGAATTTCCCACGCGCTCTCGAGGCACTCTCTTGAGAGTCGGAATCCCACGATTTTTGTGTGCAGCACTGCTCTTTTCGGCGGCCTGTATTCTTCACATCTTGCTTGGTAGCCAGGGTGCGACAGCCCTGGGGACCACCTCTGGGCCGGAGCGTAGCGCCGAGATCATCGACGAAACTGCCGAAGATGACACCGAACAGAAACTCGCCGAAGAGATCATCAGTGCTGGCGCCCGGATTCCCAAGAATGTCCGGCAGCCCAAGGGGATGACGGTTCGTGAGATTCAGGATCTCACTGACCAGACGCTTGCAAAAGGGGAGCGATATCTCGCCGAGTTCCAGCAGGGTGAGCAACGCGATGATGTGATTCCGGTACTTTGCAAGCTCTACATCATGAACTCGAGTCGCACCTTCATCGACTCGAGCCGGCTCTACAAGGAACGCACCGGCTCCGAACCAGGTTCGCAATGGGTTTCGGTGATGCGCAAGAACTACTTTGACCGTGTCATCGGTTTGCTCGATGAGGTGGTCAACCGAACCGCTGAGGGCGAGAAGGTTGTTTGCCATGTGCTTCGTCTCAAGGCAGACACCTTCTGGCATTCCCAGCACTACGCCAAAGCAATCACCAATTACAAACTGGTACTCGAACAGTGTCCTACCATCGAAGAACGTGACGTGATCAGTTGCGCACTTCTCAATTCTCAGATCCGCGATCGTGACCATAGCGGAGCACTTTTTACCGCCGATGATTTCCTCACCAAACATACTGACTCCGATCTGTTGCCTCATGTTTTGCATCTGCGGGGTAAGGCTCTGATGGAATCGGGCCGCATGGAGGATGCTCTCTTTTGGTGGAAATCGATCGAAGATGTGATTCATTCTGCTGCCACGGGAAAGCCGGTGATGCTCGAGGGTAAAACGGTCGAATTGAGTGCAAAGTGTCGTTCTGATTTCCAGCGCTATCATGAAGAGATCAATTTTTCGCTTGGATTCATTTCATTCGTGCTCGGTGACTACGTCACTGCAGAGGCCCATTTTCGCGACGAACTGGAACTGCTGAAAAAGCGCCAGGAGGATCAACAAATCACCAACGTGGGTCAGGTCTACGTCAGCCGGACTGAACGGGTTTACGAGAGTCTGGTTCGATTTGCCGGCAAACCTGCGCCGCCGCTCGATCTCGGCGATGGCTGGATTGCCAATGTCTCGCTCGATCCGCTCCAGGAGCGAGGTAATGTTTTGTTGCTGTTATTTGCTCCTTATAACAACAACCGCTACATCCCAACGCTGGAGAATCTGCAGAAACTCTATACCGCCCACTGGGCTGACGGTTTACGCATCGCATGGGTCGCAATTCCCAAGGGTAAGTCCGATCTGCCCGGGCAGATGGATAAACTCGCGATTCAGGCTGCTGGCCTCGGTCTGGGCTTCCCGGTTGGGTTCGATCTGGTCGGCGACTACCCCAGTTACCGTCAATACAACTGTGCGGTAGGAGGGGGAACCATGGTGGCCATCGATCGTGAGGGCCAGGTGGTCTGGTACAAGATGGATCCCACTTTCCGGGATGATTCCATCATATCCTTTGTCGTACGCAGACTGCTGGAATCGGATGAGCAGTAAGGCAATTCTCTACGCCCGGTTGCGAGGGTACAATCCAGCCAGTTGAGTTCGGTGTTGTTTTCGTCCTGCCGCCTTGCATCGGTATGAACAGGAGCACGGATGTTTCGCTCGCTGGGTTTGAGCCTTCCTGTACCTCTGTTGGTGATGCTGCTGTCACTACTGTGGTCAGTATCGGGGGTTTCAGGGAGTTCGCTTCCTGAAGTTCTGGCGACATCCGCGACGATCTCGGCTCAGGAAGATCCTCCCAGCGCCCGCGAGCTGAAGAAACTGGTCCAGCAGGCGGCGCTGTCCGGAGATGCATCCTCACTCGCCGAGGTTTTGCGTACCCTCGGAAAGATGCCCGGACGAGAGCCGGCAGCCGCGGTGCTCAGTTCTGCGGCTTCTCTTTCGCGCGGTCCCGATGACATCTACTGGTTCTTGCTCCAGGGGGTCGCAGGATTTCGAGGTCCGGACGCTTTCACCGAGATGGGTGAGTTCGTCGTTCGCTACAAGTCGCAGTCGATCTCGAGGGATCTGCTGAACGCGCTTCGCAAGTGTAAATCGAAATACGTCAATCGTGTGATTCGCCGGGTCCTGGCCAGCTGTCCGCCGGATATGCAACTGATGGCGGTAGACATTGCTGCCGAGGTTCCCGTTCGCCGGACCGTCGACGTCTTGTTGCCGATTCTGGCTCGAGAGGATGTCAAGGAACGTGGGGGTAAGAGGCCCGCCACCGCTCTGAAACTCGCCATCATTTCCGCCCTGGAGGCGCTGACCAAGCAACCGCTCGGCAACAGTCTCATCAACTGGCAAGGCTGGTGGGCCAAGGCCAGAGAACAGGGATTGAAGGTGATACGAGACGAGGCCGATGATCACACACCGACCACCGGTCTGGCCCGTCCGCTCGATCCGGTTCGTGCCCGACAGTTTCTGGGCCTCGAGGAGATGCCCGCGGGATCGGTACTGGTGATCAAGGGGCCGACTGCGCCCAACGGGAACGATACCAACTTCGATCACATCGAACATGTTCTCGATCGGATCAGGATCCCTCACCAGGTGGTCGAGAAGGGCGAACTGGAGAAGCCCTCTTACCGACTCGACGGTGTTGCCGCGATCTTCATCAACTGCACCCAGATTCACAAGTTCTGTGCAAGCCCGGGTCACACCGCAGGTGCCTACACCGGCAAACGTTTGTACCGATGTGAAGGCCCCGCTCCGCACGATACGGTTCAGTACAAGATGAAACAGGATGCGATCGATAAACTGGTCAAGTTCGTTGAAAGAGGTGGATACCTCTTCACCGAGGACTGGTGTCTCGTGGAGATCCTGGAGATCGGTTTCAGCAAGTTTTTACGTTCGGGGACTGCGCTGGAGGGCGGAGATGTCGGGATCCGTCCGGAACGTGGAATGACCGCGCACCCGATGTTGCGGGGAGTGTTCGTGCCTCCCGTCGATATTTCTGCACTGCGACGCAAGTATTACGAAGATGAAGACGACGACGAGGATCTCGAAGAATACGACCCGGCCGTCGAGGACGACCCGGGCGACATCGATCTCGATCGCGGCAAGACAGCGGTAGGAGAGGGGGATTCGTCGACCATCGAAGAAATCGGTGATCCTGAAATCCGTCTCGTCCAGCATCGCTGGAAGATCGACAAGGAGAGCCCCTCTCTGGATGTCCAGTCGAAGAAGGTCCAGGTGCTCATCAACAGCGAAGATCTCAAGGCCGTATGTGGAGAAGGGGCGGTTGCGGTGACCTTTCCGGTGAAGAAGGGCAGGGTGGTTCATGTTCTGTCTCATTTCGGAAAGCAGACCAGTTCCGACAACGAAGCCACCATCGAAAACCTGCTCGTCAACTTCCTGCTGCAGGTCAGGATCCGGGTCACACCAAAGCGACAGTGAATCTTCAAGGCGACGGTGAATCTTCAAGGCGACAGTGAATCTTCAAAGTGACAGTGAATCTTCGCTCGCGTTGACTCCTCCATGGCCAGGGTCTACCGTGCCCCGGTTGCCGGTCTCTCAAGGTGTCCGGGGGAAAACTCTCCAGTGTAGGTGAACCTACCGGGCCGATCCGGGTACTCGTCGAATCAGGGCGGGGTGAGTTTTTTGAAAATCCACTTCCTCGCATGTCGGGGTGTGCTGTTTTTGATGTGGATGCTGGTTCTTGGTGCCATCGCATCCATTTCAACGGTCCCTGCCCTCGCTCAGGATAGCGCCCGAGGTCTGTTCGGCACCGACGAGGACTTTTCACTTTTCTATGATCGGCTCGAAGTCGACATCTCCTCTGAAAATGGAGCGCGTTCGCTAGTGGTGCTGGGAAACGTCTTGCTCGAGGGGCAGGGGTTTTCTCTCAGAGCGGATGCGATCGGGGTTTTCATCGACGGTGTCGATCCCGACACCGGGCCGGTGCATCCGCGAGTACTCGCTCTCGGAGAGGTGATTTTGAGCCGGGGTGACCAGTCGTTTCGCGCCGAGACCATCTTTCTCGAGGTCGATACCCGGCGCATGGTCCTTTCCGAAGCGCGCATACGAATCAGCCAGGAACTGATTGAACGTCTCCGAGTGCTTCCCTTCGATGATCCGCAAAGATCACGTCTGGTTGCCGAGTCATGGATGGCGGGTGTTTCCGACGTGAGGATCGAAGGACTTCCAAAGGCGCACATCGGTGTTCAGGCAAAACACCTGAGAATCGAGGATTTCCGCGATTTCGAGGGTGAGGAGATCGTCTTTACCACCGATGAGTTCTTCGATCCGCAGTGGGCGCTGGTGGCCAAGCGGGGTGTGGCACGTGCACGCACCGAGGTCGATCAGAGAGCCGATGAAGATCTCCCCGGCGGCTACCTTCTGGATGTCGAAGATGCGCGGCTCGAAATCGGCGGGTTTCCGATCTTTCCGTTACCGAGCACCACCTGGGATACTCGCTGGGGGCGTTCATTCCCGTTACGTGACGTGCGGGTTTCCGATTCTTCACGATTCGGATCTCGTATCGACACGTCCTGGAACGGCGATTTCCTGCTGCCAGCGCGATTCGAGGACGAGATCGATCTGACTCCACGGATCGATTCACTTTCCGAACGAGGAACCGGGTGGGGGCTGGATTTCGAGCTGGGAAGAGATCCGCGGCGCTGGTCTGAGTTGCCCGATGGGCGTCTTGAACTGTATGGCTACGGCTCCTACTGGGGGATCGAGGACGAGGCGACGACTGACAGTGATGATGTCGCCATCGACGATCCCGATCGGTCTCGGGCCAGGGCATTTGTTCATGCTCGTCTGGGAGCAGGTACCTCGATCGATGGAAAACTGGCGACCTCCAGTGATGCTGGTTTCATCGATGAGTTCTTCCGTGCTGAATCGAGGGCGATGAAAGAGCCGGAGAATTTCCTCTCGATCCGTCAGGTTTTCGCCGGGGAATATGCGGCGACCGCCATGAGTAAGGTACGGTTGTCGGACCACCTCAGCGTCCTCGAGAAGAGACCGGAGTTCACTTTTCGGGTGCTCGATGCCGAACTGAGTGACCCACTACGCTGGGATGCGGATCTCGTCCTGTCCGATCTGAGGTTGCGGCGAGCAGTACTTCCAAACGATACGGATCCGGTTGTTCCGGATCTGGAGACTCGTAGAGCGGATATCCGGACAGAATTGTCGCTTCCTTTCGGGCTCTCTCGCTGGGTGCGCTGGCTGCCGAGCGCCGGGGTAC
>JBBWWE010000210.1:0-3101 GCA_050256595.1 Planctomycetota bacterium | reverse complement strand
GTAATGATCTAGCGATAAGGAGACATGAGCGGCTTCAGGAAGAAGTGGTGCTACTTGCCGGTGAGCCGGTAGAACGTGTATCCATCGTGGAGCACGGTGTGACTCACCTGGTCAGGCCCTACGCTGGACAGAAGACGGGTATGTACCTCGACCAGAGACCGGCACGTAAGCGAGTTCAGCAACTTGCGCAGGGAGCGAGGGTTCTGGATCTCTGCAGTTACCAGGGAGCGTTCTCGATGGCGGCGCTGTCCGGGGGGGCCGTATCGGTCACCATGGTCGACCAGTCGATCACGGCACTGGAACTGGGGCTCGAGACGGCTCGAGAAAATGGATTCGAGCCACCGGAAACGGTGCGAGGAAATGCCTTCGATGTGGTACGCGATCTGAGAAGCGGTGGGCAAAAATTCGATCTCGTGATCCTCGATCCACCCGCATTCTGCAAGAGCCGCAAGGAAGTAGAAGGCGGAATCAGGGGTTACCGGGATCTCAATCGTGCGGGCCTTCGCCTTCTTGCACCTGAGGGCCGCTTGCTGACTTGCTCCTGCAGTCATCACCTGAAGTCAGAGATGTTCGATGATGTGATCCGTCAGTCTGCTCTTGACTTGCCATTCAGAGTCATCATCGAGGAGCGATTCGGTAGCGGAGAGGATCACCCTGCACTCGTACGTGTACCAGAAACGGAATACCTCAAGGTGCGCCTACTCCGACGCTGGGACTGAAGAACAAATGGGGCTACCATGGAGACACCACAATTTGCTTCCATTTGATGCGTTTGGAAAATCTAGGTGGGGAAGAGAGCGCTGAAAGGCGGGACCTGCCATGACCGAGAGAACCCGGATCATCGGACGTTCTCAAAGCGCAGATCTCGTGATCGCCTCCTCGCGGGTGTCTCGACGGCATTGTTCCCTTATTTCTTCGGGGGATGGATTTGTTCTCCAGGATCATGATTCCCGAAACGGTGTCTGGTTCGATGGCCGACGGGTCAAAAGTGTTTTTCTGCGTCCGGGTGATCGATTCACTGTAGCCCAATACCGTATACGAATCGCTCAAGACGGATCATTGATCTTCGAGGGTGAAGTCGATCCGAAGAAGATGCTACTTCGTGACAAGATGAGCGTCAGTACTCCTGCGATGGTCACATTACTGGTGACCATCGGTCTCGTTGTTGCGGTAATTGTGTTTCAACAACCGAAACCCGATGGCGATGCTGTGTCTTCAAACAGTCCGACACTCGAGGAGATCATTCCCTGGACACCAAAGCCGCAAGCGAATCAAGATGAAGAGGATCCCGAAGATCCGGTTCCGGATGAAGAAGCAATAACTCAGAACGAGGGTGAGCCTGCGGTAGTCTCCTCGACTCCAAGATCCTGGACCACAACCTCCGGACGAGAATGGACCCTCGACGAACTGTTAACACTTGCCGAAGCGATCGAAGCCACAGGCCAGGGGGAGCCTGCGATCTCTGGTACAGATGATGAAGAGACGATCGTCCCGGCTCTCGATCCAGCCGAAATCGTCATCCCGCCGACCCCGAACCCCTGGGCAGAAGTTGCGAGGCTACGAAGAGAAGGAAAAGTGCGTCGGCGGAGGGCTAGAATTCCGGCTTCAGAATTTTCCGGGGGAGATACAACGACCACCGAGGTGGTTGTTGAACTGAGCGTGAGTGAACTGCTAGAGAAGGGGCGCGCGGCTCTTTTTTCCTATCACGTTCCCGCAGAGGTGATGCCGGATCTGACTTCTGCTCTTCATTCACTTCGTGATCTCAGGAGCGATGAGGCGTGGGGGGCGCTCGAGACGTTGCGGCGGGAATCGAGAGATTTGTTGAGGCACGTTGCCAGCAGGGCGCGCCAGATCGGCCAAAAGTACGGACATCTCGACAGGAACCCAGATGTCCCCCTGGCTCCCCATGAGCGGAGAGAAGCAGAATTGGCCCTCAATCTGCTGGTTTTGATCCAGGAACAGATGGAAGTTTTGCTCGATGCCCGAGATGCTGCATTCGAGGTTCTGGCAAACCCTGCGGACCCCGAGATGCTGTCATTTGCCCTCTCCATGGCTCTGGAGGACGATGACGACGAACTTCTGGACGCTGTTCTGGCTCACGGGATCGCCCAGAAACCCCCTGAACTGTATCCGGTGCTAATTAAGGGATTGAAAGTTCCCTCCGCAACCAGGAAATTGAAGGTAAGAGACGCTCTCCAGCAGATCACCGGCGAGAGTTTTCGTTCGGTTTCTGAATGGGAGCGGTGGCTAAACACAAGAGAAGGGAGTTCGTGATGATCTCCAACCTGATGAAATCCAGGATCGTGCTGAGCGCCGTCGCGCTTTTCGTGGTCATTTCCTTCACCTCCATGGCATCCGTGGCAGATGACCGTCCGCTGACCCCCCGTTCCATTCCCAAGTTCGGTGGAACCGAGGTGGCCCAACGAGTCGAGACGATGTTCTCGGGCATTCGCTGGCATGGCGATTTCGAAGAAGCGATGGCCCGAGCAGCAGAAGAGGGTAAGCCGCTCTTCTGGTTACAGGTCGTCGGGAAACTCGACGGCGGTTTGTGAAGCGCTGGACACTCCTTGAGGGCCGTGACGCTCTCTGAACCAAAAGTGATCGAGCGACTGAGCAAGAACTTTGTTTGTGGTTGGCGCAACATTCAGGGCGTCGAGACCTATGCGGGTAAGTCGCATGACCATGCCGTTGCCAGTAACGCACTACACACAACCAATGGAGCTGGCGGCCGCAATGTGCAGATGCTCTTTGTCGCACCATCAGGAAATGTCCTGCACTGTCTTCCAGGCTACTGGGATCCGGATGGCTTTGTTCACGAAGTGGATTTCATCCTCGAACTGGCCAAGTTGGAATCGTCTGGTCTTTCCTTGCTGGAGAAAAGGGATCAGTTCCAGCTTGCTCATCTGAATCATGCCGCCCATCACAGCGAGCAAGTGGTCAGAGATTCTTCGTTGCAAGGGTTCGACAAGATGAGAGAAGAAAAGACCAACGGTAGTGATTTCCGGCGCAAGACCGACGGTGCCGTGATGCGCACTGTCGATCAGGTGATGCACGAGCGGATGGCTCGTCGTCCATTGCTCAACATGAGTCGCTTCGATATT
>JBBWWE010000209.1:0-3495 GCA_050256595.1 Planctomycetota bacterium | reverse complement strand
GAGATGCGCTTCGAGACAATCGAGGTCAGGATCGAACGGGGTTCCTTCCGGTGCCTCTGGAGTACCAAACGTTGGTCTCCGCCCGATATTGATCGCTGCTGGCCAGTTCACGCCTGACTCGTGATCACTACCGGATTCTGTTTCACCCACAATCGAGACGCAGCCGAGATAAACCCCTACCGGAGGCACCAGCACCGGTCCCGGATCGAGATTGGCGGTGGGAAATCCGATGGTGCGGCCTCGCCGATCGCCGTGGATCACCGTTCCGCGCAGAGAAAATGATCTGCCCAGCAATCGCCGGGCGCGAGTCAGATCCCCCGCCTCCAGACATTTGCGCACCGCCGAAGAACTGACCGCTTCCCCTTCCAGCAATAGTGGAGGCGAGGTACGAAGTTCCAGCGGCAGATCTTCCAGGGCACCAACATACTCGGCAGTTCCCCGGGCACCGGCACCAAAGGCTGAATCGAATCCCATCAACAGATGTGCGCTTCCGAGCGCTTCGAGCAACACCTCCGCGATAAATCGTTCCGGACTCCACTTTGATAGTTCCTCATCGAACGGCAATACCACGACCGTATCGATACCTGCCGCTTCCAGCAGTTCCAGCCTTCGATCGAGGGGGGTGAGAACCGCCGGAGTCATCCCCTCGACCACCTGCTTCGGATGGGTCGAGAAGGTGATCACCGTCGAGGTCCCGGAAACCTCTTCGCTCCAGGCCAGGAGATCGACTAGCAGTGAGGCATGGCCACGGTGAAAACCATCAAAAAATCCGATGGTGCAAACCGGTCTGGCGATGGAACTCTGCTGCAACTGGGCGAAGCCGTGGATCGTCTTCAAGGTCCACACTCTCCCTGCTGCCACTGTTGTTCCAGTTCGAGCAGTGCTCCCTTGATCGCCACTCGCTGATCACTGGAAACGCGTGACGGGATGAGGATCCCATCGAGGTGATCGACCTCGTGCTGGATGCAGCGCGCCAGCAATCCTTCGGCCTCCAGTTCGAACGGCTCTCCATCGAAACCGATGGCCCGTACGATGATGCTGCTGTGGCGCTCTACATCGAGACGGATTCCCGGCAAACTGAGGCACCCTTCATCCCCTGTTTCCAGCGGTCCTCTCGATTCCGCACTGAGTTCGATCTCGGGATCGATGAAGATCCACTGCTCTCCTGGTGGCTGTTCAGTGGCAGTGACATTGAGAACGAAGACTCGTGCATCCCAGCCAACTTGCGGCGCCGCCAATCCGATCCCCTGGTGTTCGTACATCAATTCGAACATTCGCTCGATACAGGCACGAACACTGTCATCGGGAGGTCCCAGTGGTCGGCAACCGCAGTTGAGGAAAGGGTCCGGATAAAACCTCAGATGCAACTGCTCCGGCCGCGGAATATCGGCAGAGGAAGAGAAATCAGGGGAGTGGGACGAAGATGACGACAAGGGTCCTCCCAGGCACGAACCGGCGGCCACCATCGGGTCCACCACTTGCGAATCCTAGCAGCCTGGCCCGAATTCGGCCAGAGTTCCAAGTCCAAATCCAGCCCGGAGATGTTGACCATCCAGCCGCCTACGGGTACGCTCCGGGGTTTGCGGGGCAGACCCCCGATCCGTCCGATTGCGATATTTCACCACGGAGTGATGTGCATGGCAGCAGCCGACAACTTCTTCACCAAGGCCGACATGGCACTCAAGAAGCGCAATTATGACTACGCCATCGAACTGTACCAGCAAGGTCTACAGATCGACCCGGATCGACACGAGGAGCGCAAACGTCTGAGGCAGGCGCAGATCCGCAAAATCCAGGACAAGGGTGGCAACACCCTCGGTGGAACCGGCGTCAAATTCAAAAATGGTTTCCTGCTCGCCAACATCCGCAAACTCGGCGTTCAGAAGAAATACGAGGAACAGATCATAGAGATCGAGAAGTTCCTGTGCGTCGCACCGCAAAGTGCTTCCGAGTTGTTTTTGCTGGCACAGGCGTTCATCGCCACCGAGCGAAATGAAAGTGCCAAACAAGCCTACTCCGAGGTAACCGAAACGGATGCCAGCAATACCGAAGCCTGGAAAGCACTGGGACGCATCTACGAGCAGGACAAGGATCTCGACCAGGCCATCGAATGCTGGGAACGAGTGCGCCAGATCGCCCCGCACGATGCCGAAGCAGGCAAGGCGGTGCGCAACCTCTCGGCAGCTAAGATGCTGGTCAAGGCCGAAGAACGAAAAAAAGGCGGCGAGGGTTCATTCCGAGATCTGCTCAAAGACGAAGATGAGTCGAAGAAACTGGAGCAAGCCGCCTCCATCATCCGCACTGCCGATGATGCACGCAGCGCCATCGACGTGGCGCGCGAAAAGGCCGAAGAAGATCCCAAAAACTCGCGCCTGTGGCGAGATGTGGGAGATCTACAGGCGAAGACTCGCGATTACGAAGCCGCTCGAGAATCCTACGAAAAAGCCAGAGAAGTAAACCCACAGGATATGTACGCCGCCGACAAACTCGGAACCTTGAAGGAGACGATTTTCGTCGACCGCATCGAGACTTTGCGCCAGAACGCCGAAGGGGGCGATACCGATGCCACGGCAGCACTCGACAAGGCCGAGACTGAACACACGGCTTTCATGCTCGAAGAGAGCGGCCGCCGAGTCGCCGACCACCCCACCGACTTCGGTCTCAAGTTCAAGTACGGAGAGCAGTTGACGGAAGCCGGACGATGGGACGAGGCGATCGCCCAGTTCCAGAACGCGCGCAAGGATCCCAAGTTCGTCACCTCATCGACTTACCAGATCGGCAAGTGCTTCTTCGAGAAGGATCTGTACGATCTCGCCATCAAGGAATACCAGGCAGCACTCGAGCAAATCACCGAAACCGACAGCAGTGTTGCCAAGTCGGTGCGGTATGATCTGGCGATGACCCATCAAAAGAAGGGTGAAAGCGATAAGGCTCTTGAGTTCCTGGAGGAGATCATGTCGGTGGACATCAGTTTCCGCGACGTCTCTGAAAAAGTTACGGAGATCCGCAGTAACCTGTGATGGGTCTGCGATGAAAGAGGAAAATGCCGAATAACATTTCGTCTTCCAAACGGTTGCGACAGGGTGTCAAACGCAACCTGCGCAATCGGATGAAAAAATCCGAGATTCGTACGCTGACCAAAAAGGTGATCGAGGCGGTCGAGGCCGGAGATCAGAGCAAGGCCGAGGAATTGGCGAAGGTGGTCCAGCGAAAGTTGGATCGGGCCGAAAAGAGCGGTACCCTTCACGCCAACACCGTAAGGCGTCGCCAGTCCCAGCTGACTCGACGACTTCAAGAGAACAAACCCGCTTAGTTTCCTCCCCCGAAACAGGAATCGGGGCCAGGTAGCTCAGTTGGTAGAGCACTGCACTGAAAATGCAGGTGTCGGGAGTTCAATTCTCCCCCTGGCCACATTCAGAACTGATGCCCCACCCGGTCTTATGACCTGGTGGGGTTTTCAATTAGACTGGAGGAAACCGCTCGCTCTGTCATACC
>JBBWWE010000208.1:0-19095 GCA_050256595.1 Planctomycetota bacterium | reverse complement strand
GGCCTCATCCACCGAGGTCGCAACAATGCATTCTTGCCCGAGAGAGACGAGCGCTTCTGCAAGCAGTTCGGCATGAGCTGCCTGGTCGTCGACCACTAGAATCCGGGCAGCGCGACTCTCCAGGCCGGAAGATTCGCGTGTTCTTGGATGTTCGTTCATCACGCTGATCCTTCCGCCGGCAATACGATCGAGAAGCGACTACCTTGGCCGGGTTCGCTCTCGACCAGGATCGTACCGCCATGGAGACGGATGATCCTCAAAGTCGTGGGAAGCCCCAGCCCCGTGCCTCCCTCAGTGGTCGACACATAGGGTCTGAAGATCCTGGGAATCGCTTCCTCGGGGATTCCGATGCCAGTATCGGTCACTTCGATCACCACTGCACTCGAACCTCGGAAAGTGGTTTCGAGTACCCGGATGAACAGTTCTCCCCCCTCGGTCATGGCGGAACAACCGTTGAGAATCAAATTCAGCACCGCTTGATGGAGCAACGACTCGTCTCCTGCAACGCGAGGCACCGCCAGCGGTTGAAACAGTACGTTGATTCCATCCAGTTCGACAGCCTCTCGATTCCTGGAGATGACATCTTCTACGAGCCGCGAGACATCGACTGAGTTTCTCTGCATCTGCTGTGGACGTGTAAACTGCAGAAACGAAGTAACGATGCTCTCGATGCGCTGGATCTCCGACCTCATCGTCTTGAGTCGACGGTGGGTTCTATGATCGCGAGGATTGTCCGGATCCCCCAGCTCTTCGAGAAGCAACTGGGATGAAATATTCAAGGTCGAGAGGGGATTCTTCACCTCGTGAACGAGCATGCCCGCAAGACTGGCGACATCCTGCTCCCAGTTCCCTAGTTGGCTAGCATCGAAGGCCTTCACCGCGATGCGGCTACCCTTCTGATTCGTCCTCCGAACCGCCTTCGACCGATTCTTCAGTTTCGGCGGGGAGGAAGACCTTGTAACGGATGTTTCTGAGACGAACCGACTCGTCTGGCCTGAGAAGGATCGCAACCCCCCCCATCGGAAAGTACGGTCTGGTATCGTCATCGAGAGCATCGAGAGAATCGAGATCGGTGATGCTGACAAGCCCCTCTCGCAGCTGGATTCGTAATCGAACCCACTCTTCTTCTTCAGCATCGAAACTGTGCACATCGTAGTTTTTCACCGCTGAACCAGGGCGCATCCCCGCAGTAATCCCGAGATTGACCGCATCTCCGGAGACGAGTTGAATTTCCATCTCGACAACATATTCCTCCCAGGCGTCGTCTCCGACCTCGAGCTGGGCTGCACCGGAACTGGAGTTGGTACCCACCACTTCTCCATCTTCCTCGGTCCAGACCTCTGCATCCGGATCGGAAGCAGATGCCCGGAAGTAAGAAAGATAGGCATCGATGGGCAAATCGATCCACTCGATGGCTTGCTCGGCGGCCAGGGCAGAACGTGCAGCCTCGTACTCGGCGAGGTAATCAGCAATCGTCGTGCGTACCTCCTCGTACTCCTTCGTACCCTTGAACTCATTGGAGTAGGATTCGAGCAATCCAATCGCTGAAGCCAGTTCCTCTTGTCTTCGGTAGGCTCGTGCTCGACGAGTGATTCGTTCGTAATCGACTTCCGCCCTCTGTCTCATCGCCACCTGTTCGCACAACTGCAACCAGGATTGGTGAGAGGCGGTGACCTCGAAAGTCCCGTCCGGATCCCATTCCTCCAGAACTCGCTCTGCAGCCAGCGGATCCCCTTCTCCGATCAGGCTCTCGACCCGTCCGGCGATCTCATCGAAATGCTTCTTGCCGGATTCTTCACGGACCTGGATCTGCTCATCGAGTAACCTCTGAGCTTTCACCGCGTAAGCGGTTCCCTCGGCGGCATAGATCAGGCTTTCGAGGTGCTCGATCCATTCCTCGAACCGATCGGGATGAGTGCGAATCGCATTCGAGAGCGCGTCATAGCGCTCCTTGTACTTCTGAAGACGGATCTCCTGCATCTTGCGGGCGATCTCTTCTTTGGTCATTTCGGGTTTGGTCACGACTGGAGGCGGGGCTACGGGTTCACTACAGCCCGCCAGCAGGAAGAGCACCAGCAAGAGCCCGAGTGCAGAAAATTTGCGACTCCGGGAAACCATGTTGCTGAACCTACCTCTCCGCTCTCTTCATGAAATGCTGAGTATTCTCAACACCATTGCGATCACGAATCTGCACCCTTGCTCACCAGCATCTCCTGGCAAACATCGAGAAGGTTAGAAATGACCTCCTCTTCGGTCCCCTCCAGCCGACAACCGGCAGCCTTCGCATGCCCCCCGCCACCGAAACGAGCGGCGATGACATGGACCGACAACTCTCCACGAGACCGAAGAGATACTTTATAACGCCCTGGACCGAGTTCAACGACGAGGAAGACGATCTCGGTGTCTCTCACCTGGCCCAGGGTATCCACGAACCCGTCCAGATCCTCCATATTGACGCCCCTGCGCTGACGCATCTCCTCGGAAAGCAGCGAAAACAGGATCCGGCCGTCGCAGCGACACTCGATATTCGCCAGCAAATCGCCCAGAGCCAGGGTTCGCTCGATGGAGAAGGACTGGAAGATCTGTTGAAAGATCGGCTCCGGATCGACCCCGAGTTCCACCAGTTGAGCTGCGGTCTCGTAGGCCACAGAACCGGAATTGGAGTAACGGAACCAGCCTGTGTCCGTTGCGATGGCGACAAACAGCGATTCCGCCGAGTTCACTGGAACTTCCTGACCCAGTGCGCGGATCACCTCGAGCACCAGGTTTCCGGTGGAGGGAGAACCCGGCTCGCACCAGATCTCCTGGAAACAGCCGAGATCTCCTTCCAGGTGGTGATCGATGCAGACCATCGGAGTTTCGGACTGCTCGGCCGATTCTCTCATGTGGCCAAGACGATCGAGCGCCGAGGTATCGAGCACGATGATCAGATCGGCTTCCTCGACTGCAGCTCTCTGAGTTGCATCGGGCTCTCCATCGAGCACCTCGGCAACTCCATCATGATCGATGAACTGCAACTTTTCCGGCACCGCATGGGTCAGAATCGTCCGGGGACTGGCACCCAGCACGCTCAGACAACGGTGCATCGCCACACTCGAACCGAGTGCATCTCCATCGGGGTAGATATGCGTCAGGATCAAGGGATGACGGGTCGACCGTAGCGCCGCAAGGAGACCTTCGGGAATCGCCCCGGGTTCCCACAGTTGTGATTCTTGCGTCATCCATCCCCTTCTTGAGGTAATTGCGTTTTCGCAATACCATGGAGCAAGTCGCGACCTCGCAGCCGAGACTGCAGGTTCTGAGTTTTACACCGACAGACCTCCGGGAACCAGCCTAACCGGGTTGGCACAAGGAAGGGGTATCGTGGAGACAGGCAGAAAAATCATGAATCTGCGCAAGGACCGTGGAGTCGCCCAGAAATCACTGGCGCAGATGACCTCCGTCACCCCGAGTGCTCTTTCCCGGATCGAGGCGGGGATTCACCAGCCACGGGGCACGGTCGCACTTCGTATCGCCAGGGAACTCGGAGTCACCGTCGACTACATCCTTGATGAAACGGCTCCATATCCTCCCCCGGCAAAAGTGCTGCTGAAGACCCTGAGCCAGGACAATGTCCAGGAACCCAGAGACCACAACATGAAGATCAGCAGCACCGAGAAGAGGCTTCTCAAATCACTGCGAGATCTGAGCTCCGACGAACGAAAACTGCTGGCGAGATGCCTCGAAGCCAACAACAAGGAGGTACGGCTGGCACTTTTCGCACTCAGCCGAGGAGAGAAACTCGGCCAACTCGATGAGGGCGAGATCAATAAGTTCCAGAAATCGCTCGATCGTCTCTAGGCTTCGATACGGCTCAGGCGATGCTGATCATCTGAGCCACCTCGGCCTGACCTGCATGAACCGCGGCAGCCGAGGTCTGCAGGGCTTCACTTTCGCTGGCACTCAACTCCACCTCGAGGATCTTTTCGACCCCATCCGAGCCCAGAATCACCGGTACTCCGACCCAGGTATCCTCGATGCCGTACTGGCCATCGAGCAGAGAGCAGCACGGCATGACTCGTTTCTGATCGAGCAGGATCGATTCTGCCATCGCCACAGCAGCAGCACTCGGGGCATAGTAGGCGCTGCCGGTCTTGAGCAGATTGACGATCTCCGCCCCACCGTGGCGGGTTCGATCGACCAGTTCTTCCAGACGCTGTGCGGAGATGAGCTGGCTGACGGGAATTCCACTGACGGAAGCGGTCGAGGTCAGCGGCACCATGCTGTCGCCATGACCACCGAGTACCATCGCCTGGATATCCCTGACGGAGCAACCCAGTTCCATGGCAAGGAAGGCCCGGTAGCGTGCTGTATCGAGCACTCCTGCCATGCCAACCACCTTATTTTTCGGTAAACCTGACACCTGATGCGCCACAAAGCACATCACATCGAGCGGATTGGAAACGATGACCAGCATTGCTGAAGGTGCCACTTCCATGATCCCCGAGACCACCTTCTGCTGGATTTCTCCATTGACTCTCAACAGATCGGAACGATCCATTCCAGGTTTCCTGGGCATACCAGCGGTGATGATCACCAGCTCTGCACCATCGAGACTGGAGTAATCGTTGGCACCCTGGACATTGGAGTCATAGCCACAAATCGGCCCAGCCTGGACGAGGTCGAGTGCCTTCCCCTGGGGCATTCCCTCGACGATATCGACGAGGACAACATCTCCGAGTTCTTTCTCGGCAAGTCTCTGGGCGGTGGTGGATCCTACGAACCCGCCTCCGATGACTCCGATCTTGCGACGCGCCATGATTGCATCCTCTCCCGGATTTATTTCTGTGCGGCGAGCAACTCCACAAGAGTGCTCCCGATTCCCGCGGGGGAATCAGCCACCTTGACGTTTGCTCTTTCAAGAGCGGTGATCTTGTCCTCTGCAGTTCCCTTGCCTCCACTGATGATGGCACCAGCGTGCCCCATCCTACGTCCCGCAGGAGCGGTTCTACCGGCGATGAAACCGACCACTGGCTTGCTCACCTCGGAAGCGATGAACTCGGCGGCCTCTTCCTCGGCAGTTCCACCGATCTCACCGACCATGATGATCGATTCGGTGGCGGGGTCATCGTTGAACAACTTCAACACGTCGACGAAATTGGTGCCAATGATCGGGTCACCCCCAATTCCGATGCAGGTGGTCTGGCCCAATCCCATCTGGGTAGTCTGGTGCACCGCCTCGTATGTAAGCGTACCACTCTTGCTGACGATCCCAACCGAACCTGGTTGATGGATGAATCCTGGCATGATCCCCATCTTGCACTCACCAGGGGTGATGATCCCGGGACAGTTGGGGCCGAGCAATCGTACCCCGTTCGAACGAACAGCGTCCTTCGCACGAACCATATCCAGGGTGGGAATACCCTCGGTGATACAAACGACGAACGGGATTCCAGCTTCGGCCGCCTCGATGATCGCAGCAGCGGAAAAACGAGCCGGAACATAGATGATACTAGCAGTAGCACCGGTTTCTTCCCGAGCACTTGCGACATCGTCGAATACCGGAAGATCGAGATGTGTAGTCCCACCCTTTTTGGGAGTTACACCTCCTACAATGTTCGTGCCGTATTCCATCATCTGCTCACTGTGCAGGGTTCCATAACGTCCGGTGAACCCCTGGACGATCACACGAGTATCGGAATTGATCAGGATACTCAAGACAGGCCCCCCGCCGCCGAAACAACCTTGGCAGCAGCATCCGACAGATCGTTTGCGGTGATGACATCGATACCGGATTGCTCGAGGATCGTCTGCGCTTCGGCAACCGAATTTCCCTCGAGCCTCACGACCAGAGGAACTTCCAGATTGGTCAAACGTGCCGCTTCGATGATGCCCTCTGCGATCAAGTCGCAGCGGATAATCCCGCCGAAGATGTTGACGAGAATCGCTTCCACGTTGGAATCCTCGAGAATGATCTTGAACGCCTCGGTGACCCTTTCGGCAGTGGCGGTCCCTCCCACGTCGAGGAAGTTAGCAGGCTCTCCACCATGAAGTTTGATGATGTCCATCGTCGCCATGGCCAGACCAGCACCGTTGACCATGCAGCCGATGGTGCCATCCAGACCTACATAGGAAAGATCCCATTCAGAAGCACGAGTCTCCCGCGGATCTTCCTCGTTCAGATCGCGTAGAGCCGCATGTTCTGGATGCCGATATTCGGCGTTGTCATCAAAGTCGATCTTCGCATCGAGTGCGATCACGGCGCCATCCGATGTCACCACCAGGGGATTGATCTCAGCCAGTGAGCAATCCTCTTCGACAAATGTCCTGGGAAGTTTCTGGACCAGATCGACGAATTGATCGGAAGTACTGCCAGAGAAGTCCAGTTTTTCCGCGAGTGATCGAGCTGCATCTTCGGAAATCCCTGAATCGACTCCGATCTCCTCGAAGTGAATCGCTTCCGGTCGCGTGGCCGCGACCTCCTCGATGTCCATTCCACCCTCGGCACTGACCATCAGGACCGGTTTCTCGCGTTTTCGATCGATGACCATTCCGCAGTAGATCTCCCGGGCGATATCGCACCCCTCCTCGATGAGAAGAGTGCGGACCTCGCGCCCCTCGGGGCCGGTCTGATGAGTGATCAACTGCATTCCCAGTATCGAGCGAATCGCTTCCTCGCACTCGGAACTTGTCGTGGTCACTCGAACTCCTCCACCTTTACCGCGACCTCCCGCGTGGATCTGTGCCTTCACGACCCACGGTCCATCACCGAGTTCAGGCGCTGCTGAAAGAGCCTCCTCGACGGTAGAGGCGACCTTTCCTCTGGGTGTGGGGATTCCATGCCTCGCCAGCAGTTGCTTCGCCTGATACTCGTGGATTTTCAAGCGAGTTTCCTTTCCTGCTTGCATCGTCGCTCGACCGCCTGAAGTCACGTTTCGGAAAACGAACTGGTCTCCACTGGAAATCAGGGTTACGAAAAACCATGGACCATAATCAAGGCCACAGTTTCCTGACGACGATGGGAAAGGTATCGCGCAGAAGTGACAGGTGCAATAAAACCCGCATGGAAACCCGGTGTCAGTCGTGACTGGCGTGGTTTTCTTCTTCGACAAACCCTCCGGAGGGTACTGGTTCACCCTCCTGCGGTTCGCTTTCCTGCTGCAGTCTTTGTGCGGAGATGCGCATCAGTTCTAACTCGTCATTGAGCGATCCCTCAGCACGAGCGGCCTTGTGTTCTGTAAACACCCTGCCAAGGTCACCGAGGACCAATGAAATCGCAGCAATCCTGCCACGGAACCGACCCAGTTCCTCAAGAATCCGTGCACGCAGCTCACGCAAAGTCCTGTTGTGATCGCGGGTGGAAAAGGGAAGAGCGCTGTCGAAGGGAAGATTGGTCCGATCTACCACGATCAGACCTTCGCGGTAACGAGCGAGAGCCTTGATGCCACTTTCGAAAGTACCTCGTGCTTCGATGAGTTGCTTCCGACGTTGCTCGACCTCACCAGAATCCAGCAGAGCTTCGTCGTACAGATTTCTACCCAGTTGATACCAAGCGGCGGAATAATTCGGATCGAGTTGAATTGCTTTCAACAGGGCTGCTCGAGATCGATCGAAATCGAGACCCAACTGGTAAATTCGGCCGATGTGGTAATAACAGAGTCTGTGCACGATCTCGTCGCCACGTCCCGCATCCCGGCCCAGCGCACGGCGGAACGAGGTGAGTGCTCCTTCGAAATCGGTTCGCTGCTGGTAAAGCAAGATCCCGAGGCTGACGAAAGGTCCCATCGCGGTCGGATCAACTTGTGTTGCGTTCCGATAGAAGTGTTCTGCGGCATCGAAACGACCCAGCGACTCCGACTCAATACCCTGTCTCCACAAATCGGAGGCTCGTCGACGCTCCTGGCTGACCTCGTCTCCCTTGAAAGCCGAAACTGCGATCTTTTCGATCCCGTCCTTGTTCTGTTTCCACCAATCACGCCACAGTTTCACAGCACTTGCTCGGGCAGCCGCATCACCTGCAGGTTCGAATCCAAACTGCTCACCGGTATATTCGAGTAGTTTTTCTGCGGCGATGGCACGAGCCGCTTCTTCATCGAGTTCGAGAGCATCGATCAGCGTCGTTATTCCGATATACACGCCGTTTTCCCCGAGTGCTATTGCAAGGGCAAGTTGTGCATGTGCCTGGGAACTCTTCCACGCAAGCAGCAATTCCTTGATGCTATGAGTTCGCTGCAGGACATCGACCGCAAAAGAGCGCACCTCCGAACCCTGGCTCTCATCGAGCAGCAATAATCCCAGCAAGGGATAGAGGTCGGATCCATTTTCCAGCAATGCTTCTCGAAGCAAGTTCACTCGTTCCTTCGGATTCGCGGTCGAGATCTGCTCCAGAAAATGAGGACGTGACTCGGTAATCCCTTTAGGAAGTGCCATCCGGAGTCTCTCTTCGAGGAGAATCTCGCGAAGAGTTTCGTGATTACCCGCCACAAGCGCCTCTTCGATGAAGCGCTTGGCAAAGAAGCCGGCAGCACGAAGGAACTCAAGCCCCTCAATGGTCGCCAGCGGTTCACCGGAGCGGACTCCAGCGATGGCCCTGTTGATCCGGTCCTCGAAATCTGCGCGAATGGTGAAGCGATCATCACTACACATTCCGTTGGGTTGAATCGTCCGCTTCACCTCGGAATCTGGATATCTCGCGCTCCCGAGTTCCAGATCGACGACCCACTCGCGGGTTCCCACATCGAAGCGGACATTCCCTGACACTGCGTGGCCACTCTGAAAAACCAGGATGATTCCGGGGGATTCGGGATTCGCCAGGACAACCTGACTCCAACCCTTCACCATTCGCTTGAGGATCTGAGTAGTGCCGACGCGGTTTTCCAGTTCCAGATACTCGTTGCCAAGATCGTAGAACCTGCCCTCGTATACCGACCCGTCGAGGGTCCGCACTCGGATTTCCGCCTCAACCGTGGCGGAAGAGACACACAACAGCATCAAAGCGAGGATGAAGCCGAAACCGGACAGCCGCATCCTTCTATCACTGGGATTCAAAAAATCCTCCTGTCGAGCGGTTCGAGCACGGGGCCAGACCCCCGATTCTGCCCAATCAGAACGATCCTGCAAGCCCCGTCAGGGGTTGCGAGGCCATCCAGATCAGGGGAAACTCGAACACTCAAGTAAAAGAAACAGAAATCCAGCGGCTTTTGCACGGCTGAAAAGCCGCTGAATAGCGATCGGGGGGCCCTTGAACCAGCAAACGCTGGACTCGAAGAATAGTGGTGATCGGGTCGAGGGAGTCTTCCTCGTCGAGAACGCCAGTCTGAAGACCGCCAGAAATGGCAAGCTCTTCATCACGATGACCCTTCGAGATCACACGATTGGGCTCAAGGCAGTTCGCTGGGAAAGCAATCAGGATGAATTTAGGGAACTCACTCGGAATCCATTCCTACGCATCCAGGCCCGAGTCGAACAGTACCAGGGTAAACTGCAGTTGATTCTGGACAACCTCGTACCCCTCTCCGCCAGCGAAGTAGGCCTCCAGGCTGCCGAGTTCTTACCCCGTACTTCCTGCGATATCGAAGATCTAGAGAGAACGCTGGAGGAACGGGTCGCCTCGATCAAAAACGATGGCATCCGGCAGATCGTGGTCAAGGTACTCGAGCGTCCTGGACTGCGGGAACAGTTAAAAATCTCTCCCGCAGGCAAGGCTTTGCATCATGCTTATATCGGTGGGCTCCTCGAACACATGATTTCACTGATCCAGCTGGCAGATCATGTTTGTGATCATTATTCCTGGCTCGACAGGGATATCCTCATCGCAGGAGTCACACTGCATGACATCGCCAAGACCGCAGAACTCGATGTAGAAAATGGAATCACATACACCGAAGAAGGACAATTACTGGGACACATCGTACTGTGTTGTAACTGGATTCATGAAGCCGCAACTCAACTCGGAGACATAGAGCCAGAAACAACCCTACAACTCCAGCACATCGTCGCCAGCCATCATGGGCAGCTTGAATTCGGATCGCCCAAGAAACCGATGACCGCCGAGGCCCTCGCCCTGCATTACATCGACAATCTCGATGCGAAGTTGATGGCATTTCTCGGGCTCTTCCAGAGCGCAAATCTGAGACCGGAAGACTCTCGTCTCGGAGAGCATTCTTACATTCTCGATGTGCGGCCCTACTTTCCGCAAAATCTCAGTTATCGGGATCCCTGCGCCATCGAGCGTCCTGCCACCAACGACAGCGACCCTGAACCTACCGGAACCAGCGAGAAAGCAGGAGAGCTGCCCTTCTGATTTGCATCGTGGTGAAATTCGATCAGGAGACCCGAGGATCGATACCGAGCATTGATTCCATCCGAGCGGAATTCTCGATGTGATCTCCCCATCGCCTGACCTCTTCGGCGGTACGAGCCTCGACCAGAATTCGTAGCAACAGTTCGGTTCCCGAATAGCGAACCAGAATCCTGCCGCCCCCTTCCAGCAGGGCCTGCTCGGCCTCTTCCATCGCCGAAGGGAGATGTTCCAGTTCTTCGATGGGGGGGCGGGCGATGATCTTCAGCGCCCTTTGTTCCTGTGGGAAACGAACGATCCCGGAACGAAGATCAGAGAGAGTTCGTCCCGTTTCCTGAATGCGCTGAGCGATGCTGAGCCCGGTTCGGATACCATCACCGGTCGCAGCCTCACCATGGTATATGATGTGCCCGGAAGGTTCGCCACCGAGCAAACCACCACTCTCGCGCAGGGCGACTGCAACCGCACGATCCCCTACCTCAGTCCTGATCACTTCGATGCCATTTCGACGTAGATATTGCTCGACTCCTCCATTGGATAGCGTTGTCAATGCAACGACTGCCGGTTCCAGATCCCCTCGCTCCAGCAACGCCTCGGCCCAGATGACGATCACGTCATCGCCATCGACGAGACCCCCGGCTTCATCAACCAGCAGCGCCCGATCAGCATCGCCATCGAGGGCAATCCCCAGATTGGCACCGGTGCGAACGACTTCCTGACCGAGAATCTCCGGGTTCAAGGACCCACATCCCACGTTGATCCGGGCACCATCAGGTTTTGCGTGTAACTCGGTAACTTCGGCCCCGGCACGCCGAAACGCCTCGGGCGCCCAGCCACAACCAGCACCGCGTGCGCAATCGAGGACCAGCGAGAGACCCTGGAGAAACCCCCCGGGTGGAAAGGAACCCATCAACGAATCGAGATACCTATCACCCAGAGAAGGATCATCATCGATCCCATCTTGACGAGAGGGACACCCCACCTGCGCCGCGTAATCTGCAGAAATTTCTTTCTCTTGCTCGACGGTGAGTTTCGAACCGTCCGGGGCGATCAACTTGATCCCGTTGAACTCGGGTGGGTTGTGAGAGGCAGAGATGACGATTCCCAGGTCTGCAACACCTTGCGCAAGTAGCACCGATACAGCAGGTGTCGGCAAGACTCCGGCATGGAGAGTAGAGCAGCCAGCACGATGCAGTGCTCCCGTGATGATCTCTTCGATCTCTGGCCCGGTGAGTCGCGTGTCTCTCGCTATGAGAACTCTCCCGGCATCGCATCCCTCCCGGGCCATGTGGGAAGTGATGGCGCTACCTAGCCTGTCGACGGAATCCGCAGAAAGCAGCCCTTTTCCTCCGATGTCTCGAACACCATCGGTACCGAATATCACTGCTGTTCATCCTCTCCCGATGCTTCCAGCAACTGAGCACTGTAAAGAATGATTCTTTCCAGTTTCACCTGATTTTTAGAAATCCCATCCGGCAGACTACCCTCGATCCACTTCACCTCATCGGTGGGAACGTTTCGGTTCTCTCCTTCGGTGTTGGTAACTTTGACGAGCAGATAAAATGCACCCTGCTGAACCCGCTTCTCCCACTCACGAACAGCAGCTTCCACTCCGGAGACGGTGACCTTGATGGTGCGATCACCGCGAATATCAAGATCGATTTCTTCATCCACGATGTACCGCACAGACACTTCTGCCTGTGCCTGGGTCAGATTGGGCTGAAACTCGAGGCGCACCGTTACCTCCGAAGGAGACCCGGAAGCAATACTGACCAATCCGCTATCGTCCCCGGTTATCACCAGAGAAACGGTCTGTTCCAGTTGCTCGGTAGAAATCCCCGCGATATCGATTTCTTGCGTGAAAACACCGACTCCGTCTCCTTCCAGGAGTTCTTGCGGCCCCTCGAGAAAGACACTGCTTGGTTCGCTGCTGATCCCTGCAGGAAACAGAATAAAACCCTGTCCCGGTGTCCCGGAGATCATTGGTTTGACTTCTCTTTCCACTTTCCCCACTTGATCGACGATGACAGTCAACCAAGAAGGATCGATAGACTTGATGGAGAGGCCCGACGGAAGGTCGAAGACGTTTCCACCTATCAGATCCACACGACCACTTCCCTCGATCTGGATGGTACCGCTGAGACGTTCCGTCGATTCCAGGTATCTGGTGAGTACGTTTCTCGGTCCCGCGATGGAAATCCGGCAACGCCCGGTGAACGGATCCCCTGTTTGTCCGACCAGTCTCGATTGCGCAATTTCCTGCTTCACCACCACCTGGTCCTTGCCCTGAGGTTGCACGAGAATGAAACCCTCGACATTTTCCTCATGCCCCGTGTTTCCGAATGCAAATGCCCACACAACCAAAGCGAACAGCAGGCTGGTCAACTTGTTACGGGTATTCCCGATGAAGAACTCGATGACGTGATCCTTCAATGGTGTTTTCATGATGCCTCCCCGCCATCGGTTGATTTCTCTTCACGGGGTTCTGTTTGTTCCTCGGCAGCTTCATCGGTCTTCGTGTAGTAACTCCTCAGTTGATGGGACAGTTGCTCTCGATCCAGATCTCTGTGGACGACACCGTGAACACAGAGCGAGATCGACCCGCTCTCCTCGCTCACGACCACGGTCACGGCATCCGATTCCTCCGTCAGCCCGACGGCAGCACGATGCCGGGTACCTGCCCACGATCCCAGTTGCTCGTTTTCGGACAGAGGAAGCAAACAACCAGCTGCTGCGATCCGGCCCTTCTGGATGACAACCGCACCGTCATGCAACGCTGTGCCGGGATAAAAGATGGTGGATAGAATCTCGGAAGAAACCTCCGCATCGAGGATGGTGCCTTGATCGACCCACGGATTGAGCGATTGATCTCTCTCGATGGCAAAGAGGGCCCCGACTCGGCTCTTGGACAGGGAAACGCAAGCCCGAACCAGCACCACCACCAGTTCCTGTTCGTCACGAATCAGTTCCCCGAAAATCGGGGCCTGACTGAGGCGAACCAACCCTCGTCTCAATTCAGGGTGCAGGATGACGATGATCGCGGTGAAGGCTGCCGGTGTCACGAGATCGACCAGATACCCGATCCGGTCCAGATCCAGATAGGTGACCACTAATCTTGTCACCACAACGGTGAGAATCACGGTGAGCGCAAGTCCCTTGAGAACGCCTGCCCCCCGGGTCCCCTCGCAAAAGATGATGAACCAGTAGATCAACAGGTAGATGACGGCCACCTCGAAGAACACCCGCCAGGGATTGATGGCCTCAACAGCGGTCCAGATCGCTTCAAACTCGTTCAACTCATTCCCCCCTCGACGAGGACCGGATCCTCGATCGCCGCCAGAGCAGATAGGAACGTGACCGTCTCCGCAACATCATGGACTCGAACCCACTCAACCCCCACCGCCTGGGCTCGAGAAACGAAAGCCAACGAGGCAGGAAGTCGATTTTCAGGAGAAGAATCATCAAAAGTACCCGTAAAGGATTTCCGAGACGCACCGATCATCAGAGGAACACCGAGAGAACGAAACGCTTCCAAACCCCGAACGATTTCGTAATTGTCGATAAGACGTTTACCAAAACCGAGTCCAGGGTCAACGATGATGTTCTCGCGGAGAATCCCCGCAGCCACGGAATCTTCGATTCTCTGCGAGAGAAACTCGCATATTTCCCCGATGACATCCGTATACTGGGGATTCTGCTGCATCGCTTCCGGGACTCCCTGGCGATGCATCAAAACCACCTTCAACTGCTCGGAAGCCACCACGCCCGCCAGTTCCGGGTCATCACACAGGGCAGAGGTGTCGTTGACGATGCTAGCACCGAGGAGAGCAGCGGTTCTGGCCACCTCGGCTCTGCGAGTATCGATACTGATGGGGACATCGATCGTCCCGCGGATCGCTTCGAGTACCGGTACCACGCGCGAAAGTTCTTCCTCCAGCGACACTTCAACGGATCCCGGCCTGGTCGACTCTCCTCCGATATCGATGGCATCGGCTCCCTGGCTCACCATCTCCACGGCGTGTTGCCGAGCACGCTCGACATCCAACCAGCGTCCCCCATCACTGAAGGAATCCGGAGTCACATTCAGGATGCCAAGTACCTTCGGAGTCACGAAGTTCTTCCTATCCGCCGGAACTGGCACTCGTTCCGATCACCGCTTCTGGTCGTACCAGGGTTCCAGTTCTGCAACCAGACGCCGTGCGATCTCCCCGACCGCTTCAGCCTGGGAATCTTCGATGGCCTCCCCCGCAGAACTCGAGAAGGATGCCATATCCTCGACCACTCTCTCCAGCAGCACCCGTTGATCTCTGGTCCTGACCAGACTGAGTGCTACCCTGACCACGATTCCGACCTCCTGGATGACTCCATCAGACCCTTCAACGAGAACACCTTGACGGAACTCGAGCACGGTTCCGCGCAACACGGCATCCGCATCTTGTTCGGAAACCAGGCGGGCATCGCTGCGTAACTGCAATTCTCTCTTCACCGCCCGACTGAGTTCAAACTCGATGTCCCTGCGAAAAGGAATGGTCTCGTTACGGAACACTGGCACGGAAATCTTCTGGACACCCCGCGGCAAGCGATACCCCGGTGAGTATCCGCAACCGACCAACCACGAGAGCAACAGGAGTATCAGAATGCGTTTCATGATTCTCCCCCCTCCTTCGGGAGGATTTCTTCGAGGATCTTCCTGGCACGAAGAGCTTCCTCACTGGAAGGAACGTCGAGGATGATCCTTTCCAGATAAACGCGGGCGGACTCGAACTTCTCGATGCGAATGTAGAAATCCGCCACCAACAACCTCCGCTGGGCCTTCATGATCTGAATCTTCTGAAGCGCAATTCTCGCCCTTTGACCATCTCCCTGGTTGGGAAATAGACGCAGATATCTTCGATAGTGGCGCTCCGCCTCGGAGAGAGGACCGAAGTCGTACTCGATACCTTTTATCTGAGCCAGCAGTGCATCACCGATGAGGATCTGAGTTGGAGCAGCCCAGCTACTGTTGGGATATTCCCGCAAAAGTCTTGCGAATAGCCGCTCACCATCCTTCGGAAGTTTGTTCTTCAGGTACCAGTTTGCACAATGAAAAATGGCGTCATCACTGAACGGCTGAAATGGATATCGTTCAACCAACTCACTGAGCACGTCGAGTCCCTTCCTCTCCGCGCTCACTTCCAGACCAAGCAAACGTCGGGTCGCTCCATTGAGGTAAGAGATGCCAATCTCGTAACGAATTTCCAGAGCACGATCCA
Source organism: Planctomycetota bacterium (assembly GCA_050256595.1). GTDB lineage: Bacteria > Planctomycetota > UBA8108 > UBA1146 > UBA1146 > UBA1146. The sequence continues at coordinate 3,564 of JBBWWE010000208.1, read as the reverse complement.
GGGTTTCGGAGCCTGGATCCGATTCGAAGATCTGCTCGGTCACTCGTAACGCTTCATCGTTGTTGCGGCTTGCGCGGTAGGATTCCGCAAGTCCGAGACGGATCCTCGCAAGGAGCGGACCAGCGGTGGGTTCGTCGTCGTCTCCGTAGAGGGCGAGTTCGAGAGAATCTTCATAGAGGGTCACCGCTTCCTCATAGCGACCCTCTTCCAGGGCATCGCGTGCCTGGATCAATAGATCCGTCAACTGATCACCACCTGAAACGGTGGTCAGCAGGAAAATCAGGACGAGACAACTGGACACCTGGGATTCCCCTTCCCGTCACGATGACTCCCATGAGGGGAGACCTCACACGCGTAAGTATCTTAGCGAGCTGGGCGGACGCTCCAAGTGATGCAACAGAAGGGACTTCAGAAGGTTCCAGGCGATCTCCACCTCCCTGGAAGGAACCTCCCAGGAGGGCACCAGACCCCATTCTCGGCCACAATCGGCAGCGAGATAGGCCCTGGTGGTCTCATCGAGCAAGGTTGTCGCCTCGCAGGTGTCGCAGGAACTACAGACCAGACCGAACGGAATCCTCAGATTCGCTCCCGCCTGGATCTGCTCTTCGCACTCACTACAACGATCCCAGCAGGGAAGAACTCCGCTCTCCCGCAGTACCGATTGGAGAAAGCGATTCCTCAGACGCCGACGTCCCCGACCGTACCCCAGCAGTTTCAGGTATCCGAGAACCTCACGGAGCAGATCCGGATGCGGATCCCCGGGAGAAAATAGATTTCGAAGCAGATCGAGGGCAAAACTGGCGTCGATCCATGAAGGAAGATGATGACGGAGATGATCGAACCCCTCCACTAATCGTGCCTCTGTCGCCAGGTGCAGATCAGTTCCCCGGCTGCGGTAGTTGAGGTCGTACCAGCCGGCAAGATCGAATGGAGAAGAAAAAGCAGAGGAAGAGCGAGTTGGGCGACGGGAACCCTTCGCCAGCATGTCGATGATTCCCTGATCACGAGTAAACACTCGTACGATTTGCGAGGTCTCGGAAAAATCGGTGCAACGAAGGACAAGCCCCCTGGTTCGGAAGGCCCTCTTCATCTACTGACCGTTCCTGGATGACTCCTGTAATCTGGCTCGAACACGCTTGATCTTCCTGTCGTCTGCTCTCGTGACTCTGAATAAGACCCCATCGGTTCCCAATTCCTCTCCCTCTCGAGGAATATGTCCCAGAGCCGAGAAAAGGAAACCTGCTACCGTCTCGTAATCGTCACTCTCGGGAATCCGGGCTCCGAGAGATTTGTTCACGTCCAGAATGCTGGTTCTGCCGTCCAGATCCCATGTCAACTCATCGATCTTGCGGATCTGATCTCTACCTGCGGTATCGTACTCGTCTTCGATTTCTCCGACGATCTCCTCGATGATGTCCTCGATCGTGACCAGACCAGATGTTCCCCCGTATTCGTCCAGGACCACTGCAATATGAAACCTCTCGGCCCTGAACTCGCCGAGCAAATCCTTCAGTTCCTTGTTCTCGGGAACGAAATGGATCTTCCTGACAACCTTTTCGAGCCTAAGATTCCGTAATCCCTCGTCGGCGGCATGACGCAGCAAATCCTTGACATAGAGCACACCGATAATTTCATCGACATCCTTGCGATAGATCGGAATCCTCGAGTGGCCGCAGGCGATGGCCTTGGGAATTGCCTCTTCAACGGTATCGGATGCCTCGAAGCAAACCATGTCGGTCCTGGGGGTCATCACCTCGACCACCTCGGCATCGCGAAACTGCAATACCGATTCGATCATCGTCTTTTCGCCCTGCTCCAGCAAACCTTCACGCTCTCCCAGGGCCACGGCGGCACGAATGCCCGCCTCGGCGAGATCCTGATCGCTGCGGTCCGCTCGACCACCCATCAAGCGAAGCAGAGCTCGACGGGCCCCTCGAAATGAAGCGGTCAGCGGTGAAAGAAGTTTTTCCATAGCATCCAGAACTGGAAGCACACGCACAACGATGCGGTCTCCGATCCACATCGAGATCGCCTCGGGAATCAGTTCGAGTACGACAAGACCGACGAAAACCAGTTCGATGGCCAACCATAAAGGCCACCACGAAACCCACCAGGATCCGAAATCGGGATTCAGGTACCATCCGACTCCATTCGATCGGATCAGAGCCAGAGAAGCGACCCATATCGCTCGAAACAGGTACAACACCATCAACAGTGTCACGTCGATGCGGTGGATGCGTTCCGATTGGTCGGATTCACCATTGCCCTGGAAGAACTCGTGGTACTGGCCCGAAGAAGTGGTTCGACAACATCTTCGCACCACGGAAGCCAGGAACGCGAAAAACAACGCTCCCCAGGCGATGGGAATCAGCACATCCGTTGGCGGGAGATTCACAGGAACTTTCCTTCCCTTGTCAGGGAAGGCGAAGGTTCGGGAACCTCATCCCCGCCAGCAGCAGATTCTTCGTTATCGTGTGGCAAACTCGTACCTCCGAGTGGTTCATCTGTCATAGAGCGGTAAATATCCCAGTGGTAGTTCAAGGATCAGGAGCGCCATTGCAGTTCCGTACTCATCACCGAAACGGCTCTCCCAGGAACCCACATCTTTTTGCAGCTCCAGAACCCTGGGCCATACCGACTCGCTCCAGCGTTTCCAGACGGCGCCACGCGATTGCTGAAGCACCTGCCCGACGTAGAAGTTGCCGTAGAAGGGGAAGTTTGTAGCGGCCTGAAAGGCTCCCTTGCGACCCCGGGCGGCCCTCTCGATGCTTCTTCGCAAGTACTCCATCCCTTTGCGTCTCTCCTCTAACGCATATTCTCCAGCGGCATCCAGCGTCGAAAGAGAAGCGGCCGTGATCTCGAAGGAGGTCCGCCCAGTGGATCTGGTCAGTGAGTAACGAAACGACCCGTCATCGGTACAGCATTTTTTCAGATACTGGATGGCCCTGGTGATCGGTTCCGCCGGAACCGCGAATCCGGAGTCCTTGGCCGCCCTCAGCGACTGCAAACAGCAAACCGTGAGAGATGCCTCATCGAGCGGGTCGGTCGGCTCGTATCCCCAACCGCCCTCCACCGTCTGGCAAGAGAGGATGAGATCGATCCCCGAACGAATTACCTTACGCAATTGCTCTTCTCGCTGAGGGGTGGGCAACTGCCCCACGACCTGGCACAGAAACAGGATGGCGTAGGTATGACCGTGCATTCTCGAGCGCGTTTCACCGCGATCCTTGAGATACCCGCGTTCGTCGGCTCTGACAGGGGCAACCAGATAATCCACGGCTCGCTCCAGCGCAGCACCCTCTTTTCCGACCCCGTACTCGGCACCCCCTCCCAGCAGCGCCATTCCTGAAAGGGCTGTGACCGCAACCGGAAAGGAACTGGAGAAGGCTCCGATACCATTTTGCTGCTCGATCAAGAAATCGATTCCCCGGCGGATGGCGAGTTCACTGCGCGAATCATGCGGGGCCCCTAGCGAGACGGTGTGAACACTCTTTTCGGAGCGCTTATCATCATCGGCAGAAAAATCTATTGAAGACACCGAAGCCAGGGTGAAGACAGGCAGGG
>JBBWWE010000207.1:0-3469 GCA_050256595.1 Planctomycetota bacterium | reverse complement strand
GTCGATGGTGAGGCAGAGATGCCGAACAAGGGCGATCCACTGAAGCCGGCTCAGATCGAACTGATTCGGCGCTGGATCGCCGAGGGGGCGGTCGACGACACCCCGCCCAGTGCCCAGCAGAAGTACGACCAGCAGAATCCTCCCATCTACGAGTCGCCTCCGATCGTGACCGCTATCGACTACTCTCCCGACGGTCGCTGGCTGGCGGTTTCGGGTTTTCACGAGGTGCTGATTCACGATGTCGTGAACTCGACCTTGATGCAGCGTCTGGTCGGACTCTCGGCGCGAATCGAGTCGGTGAGTTTCTCGCCAGACGGCAAGAAACTGGCCGTGACCGGTGGACTACCGGCACGGATGGGTGAGGTGCAGATATGGGACACCGACAAGTGGAAACTGTTGCTTTCTGTTCCGGTCACCTTCGACACCGTCTACGGAGCCAGCTGGTCTCCCGACAGTCAGTTGATCGCATTCGGTTGTGGAGACAACACCTTGCGTGCCATCGAAGCCACCAGCGGGAAAGAGGTCCTTTTTAGCGGTGCTTCCGCGGACTGGATCCTCGACACCGTCTTTTCACTGGATGGTTCTTATGTGATTTCCGTCGGCCGCGACATGACCGCGAAGTTGACCGAGGTCAAAACGCAACGATTTGTCGACAACATCACCTCGATTACCCCTGCGATTCTCAAAGGTGGGCTTGCTGGGGTGGATCGTCATCCGAACAAGGAAGAGATCCTGGTCGGCGGCTCCGATGGCACGCCCCAGATTTACCGGATACATCGCGAGGTGAAACGCGTTATCGGGGACAACTCGAACCTGCTGCGTTCCTTCCCTCCATTGACCGGACGCATCTTCGGACTCGGATATCGCGGAGATGGAAAACGCATCGCCGCCGGAAGTAGTCTCGATGGTCGAGGTCACGTGTCCATCTATAGCAGCGATTTCGATGGCACATTGCCCGCCGGAATTAAGGGGATTCTCGCCAAGGTCTCGACCTCAAGAAGTGCCGCCGAACACAAGAAGATCGAGGAGTTCCACGCCAAGAACATCGAACAGATCGCGACCGTCGACTTCGACATACCGATCTACTCACTGTGCTGGCATCCGGAAAAGAACGAGGTTGCAGTCGGGGGTGCCGATGGGCTGGTGCGCTTCCTGGATGGAGAGACTGGTGCCCTGTTGCGGGTGTTGATGTCGGCACCGATGTCGGGCGAGAAGGGCGATGATCTGGTCGCGATGGTCGTCGATCCGCCCGCCGTCGAGATCACCGAGAAGTTCGGTTACCAGCAGTTGATTGTCACGGGAATCCAGGCCTCGGGACACTCCATCGATCTGACGCACAAGGCGACCTACGAGATCACCGACGAGATCGTGAGCGTGACCGGGGGCATGGTCAAAACACGGAGTGATGGCAAGACACAGATTCGGATCAAGTACGGAGACCAGTCGATTGAGATCCCGGTGGCCGTTTCCGGTCGAGAGGCCCCCTTTGAGCCGAGTTTTATCCGCGATGTGTCTCCGGTCATATCGAAAGCTGGCTGCAACTCTGGTTCCTGTCATGGATCACAAGAGGGCAAGAACGGCTTCAAGTTATCGTTGCGCGGATACGATCCGATCGTCGATGTGCGCGCCTTCTCCGATGATCACGCGGCTCGTCGTGTCAATTTTGCCTCCGTCGAAAACAGCCTGATGTTGTTGAAGCCCACCGCCGCGGTCCCGCACGAAGGAGGCCAGCGTTTCGAGGTGGGTTCGGCGTATTACCAGATCCTCCACGACTGGATCGCTGCCGGGTGTCAGCTGGATCACCAGGTGCCCCAGGTACGTAGCATCGAACTGGCTCCGAATAATCCACTGGTTCAGAAGATCGGCGAAGAGCAGCAATTGCGTGTCACCGCATTCTATGACGATGGTTCGAGTCGCGATGTCACCGCCGAGACTTTCATCAGCAGCGGCAATACGGACATCGCCACCTGCAACGATTCCGGTCTCGTTTCGACGCTGAGAAGAGGAGAAGCGCCACTGCTGGCGCGATTCGAGGGGGCCTACTCGTCAACGACGCTCACCGTCATGGGAGATCGATCTGATTTCCGCTGGCAAGACCCGGAGATCTTCAATCCCATCGATGATCTGGTCGCTGACAAGTGGAAGCGAATGAAACTCCAGTCTTCCGAACTCTGTAGCGATGCGGAGTTCCTGCGCCGTGTTTCGCTGGATCTGATCGGATTGCCTCCCCACCGTCGAACAGGTAAACAATTTTCTCGACGATGAAGCGGATCGAGAGGGCAAGCGAGAGGCACTGATCGATCAACTGATCGGATCCGAGGCATACGTGGTTCACTGGGGTAACCGCTGGGCAGATCTGCTTCAGGTCAACGGGAAGTTTCTCGGCAAGGAAGGTGCGGCAGGTTTTCGTCAGTGGATTCACGATCAGGTCGAGAAGAACACTCCTTATGACCAGTTTGCTCATGCAATCCTGACTGCCACCGGTTCCAACAAGGAGAATCCGCCGGCTTCGTATTTCAAGATCCTGCGAACTCCTGTAGAGACGATGGAAAATACGACGCAACTATTCCTGGCTACACGGTTCAATTGCAACAAGTGCCACGATCACCCTTTCGAACGCTGGACCCAGGATCAGTACTACCAACTAGCAGCATTTTTCGCCCAGGTGAATCTCGCCGCTGATCCGGCAGGTGGCGACATGAAAATCGGAGGAACGGCGGTCGAGGGGGCAAAGCCGCTTTACGAGCTCATCACCGACAAGGACACCGGCGATGTAGTACACGAGCGCACCAGGGAAATCGCGCCTCCTGAGTTTCCCTACGACACATCCTTCGAAGTTGCAGAAGGTGCTACCCGACGCCAGCAACTGGCAGCGTGGATCACCTCGCCCGACAACCGATACTTCGCTCGAAGTTATGTCAATCGGATCTGGGGTTACCTGATGGGAGTCGGGTTGATCGACCCTCTCGATGACATCCGTGCCGGCAATCCACCGACGAATCCGGAACTGCTCGATTACTTGACCGGAAAATTCATCGATAACGATTTCGATGTGAGAAAACTGATCGCAGAAGTTTGCAAATCCAGAACCTATCAACTTTCCATAGTGCCCAACCAGTGGAACCAGGAGGATCGGATCAATTACTCGCATGCAACACCGCGTCGGCTGCCGGCGGAGGTGCTGTACGACTCGATCCATCAGGTCCTCGGTAGCCGCATGAAGATCCCCGGTGTTGCCGAGGGGACCAGAGCCTCCGCCCTTCCGGATGTCGGCATCCAGTTGAAGGATGGTTTCTTGACCACTCTCGGCAGGGCATCGAGGGAGAGTGTCTGCGAGTGTGACCGATCCGCTGACCTGGGTCTCGATAGTGTCATGGCACTGGTCACGGGTCCGACTGTCGATCAGGCGATCAGTGATGCTGGCAATGCCATCACGAAGTTGGTCGAGCAGCAACCCGATGACGGCAAG
>JBBWWE010000206.1:0-7838 GCA_050256595.1 Planctomycetota bacterium | reverse complement strand
ACCAGGGGACATCGGGTCACTGCCGACGATGATCAGGTTGTCGACAGGAAGAGTGCCGATGACCACACCGTTTTGCCAGGTCAGGTTGGTAACGAAAGTAGCGCTCTGATTGATCAGGCCACCAGGATTGGTGGTGAATTCGATACTGGCAAGATCGGTCGAACTGGTCAGATCGAGCGAACTGGTGCCCACGAAACTGACGACCGCGCCGATGGTGACCGCACCATCGGCCCACTGACCGCTGAAGAAATCGAGCGGGATGGGTACAACGCTGTCATCAAGCCCTGTTGCCACCAACAGGGAACTATCGAAGACCATCGCCAACGAGTAACCGCTCACAGCGTTGGGGAACCCGGTGTTGGTGGCGTCTTCGATACCCGAAACGGTGACGGAAAAGTCACCCGCACCGGTGGCAGGATCGTATCCGGCATCGACACTCGGGGCAGAAATTGTGAAACCAAGCGGCGGAGGTGGAAGAACGGTGATGCTACAGGTCAGTGTCTCTGCGTCGAAACCACCGATGGTCGCCGTAACCTCGTAGAGATGGGTGCTGATCGTGGCGGTGGTGTCTGAGTACTGATTCACGTTTCCGCCAAGGTTCGCGATCACGGTGCCATTACGCGACAAGGTGATGGCGTTGTAGGCCATTCCATTGGTCCAGGTCAGATCCACCGTGCTGGAATCGGGATCGGTCTGAGTGCAAGTGAAGTTACTCTGAGGTAACGGGGTGATGAGTATGTCACAGGGGATGGCGGCCGCAGGACTCGTGGCGTCTTCTGCCTGAACCGTGTAAGTACTGTTGCCGTAGGCTGCATTCGTGTCGGAGTAACTGGTGGCGGATCCTCCGAGTACTGCCAGGGTAGCTCCGTTACGACGAATGGTGATCGCCGTATAAGAGGCTCCGTTAGTCCAGGACAGATCGACGGAAGGATTCGTAGTGGCTCCGAGATCACAACTGAGATCCTGAACTCCTGGCAGGAAGTTGCCAGAAGGAGCAGCTACCGTGAGGGTCATCTCGTTGGGATCTCCCGCACCGCCCGGCTTGAACAGGCCGAGGGTTGCGGTGTTGTCCGCCGGTGGCGCATCACAGGTGAAGTAGAAGTTGAACAGCATCGCCCAGCGTAGTGCGTTGGCATCAGTATTTGTGCTGAAACTATCGGTTTCCCAGGTGATGCCAATTCCTGGATTGAGTGTCGCCGTCCAGTCGGTTCCGTCGACGGTTTCTCCGCTGTGCCAGGAGTTGTCGTGGAACCCGTGAGTGATGATCGAAACTCCCGCAGGGTAGGGAACCGTGAAGGAATTAGCACTGCGATCAGAATACAGATTCATGATGGCGTACTCGTAGTTCCAGGTGCCGTTGCCATTATCGACCACGTCGTATCCGGCGATGAAGAGCCCACCGTTGGGCACCTCTACATCGACCAGAGTGACCGACGATTGGAAGTCCTGCCACGCCTGGATGCCGGGTTGTTGCATCTGCGTGGAGCCCTGGAAACTGAGATTGTGGTTGCCGCTCTGGGAGACGGTGACACGTCGGTACGATGCATTGTTTGCCTGGTTATTCGCATCGGCATCGTCTCGGGCAACATACTGACCGCTGACGAAGTAGAATGCTCCCGGAAAGTTAGCGGAGAGAAGATCGGATTCCTTGACCTGAAGACGACGACCAATGGCTCCCTGTCCTGAAGGAACTGGAGGTGCCGAATAGGGGTAAGGGAAGGCACCCGTGGTTGCATTGACCTGCGAACGAGGTCCGAGGTTGCTCTGGCTGCCGTTGAGTCCTGCCGAATAGGGATCGGCACAGCCGGGGGTCAAGAAGGAGAGACAGCCGCCTCCACCGGCACAGCCGGGACAGAGACCGGGGTTCTGCAGGGCGCAGAATCCGTGTTTCAACCAGGAGTTGCCAATTTGAGAGAAGCGCCCCTCATGCAGTCTGAACATGTCCTGAGCAATCACCGGATGCTGATTATTGTTGGCGATCCAGTCGAGGTTTTGATCTCCGATGTTGCATGAGGTTGTAGCGACGGAGTAGGCGTAGATGACTTCCCCATTGACGGTGTTGGAGCCGTATGCGTTGGTACTTGGCAAGGAACCGACGATTACATCCGGTTGTGCCTGTACAACTCCCGCCATCAACACGAGTACGCATGGAATGATGCAAAGATATCGATACACTTTTCGTGTCCTCTCTTTTTCATCTCACTATGACGGGCAATAATTAACCCTAGAGCCTGAAATCCCACCCAGGCAAACTAGCGAAAGATGTTAATTCTTGGTGACTGCTCACTTCTGCGCGGGCTCGTCTATCTCTTCTCGACGATGGCTGAGGAGAGTCAACCCCTCATGGTGTTTGAAGATACGCCTCTCGAGAAAAGCACAAATGACATTACAATTCGCCGCAGACGAGCGTTGACTGACCCCATTATCTCACAGGAGATACCGTCCGTGAAGGGGTGCCGCTTGGCTCCTAGTTACCGATTGTCCACAATTCATACGTGCTGCTCTTTGTTTTTCCTGGAATTCCTTCAATAACGTCCCATCTATCAAGGGGTTATGGTCTTACTCCGGAACCAGATTTCGGCAGCCTCGAGGCGATGAATCCCTTGCTTCTGTCACATCGAGGATCTGTGATTGGGCGACGGTAGCGGTGCCCAATCAAAGGCCGCCTGGATCGCCATAATTGCGCGGGAGAGTCTTCCTCGAACGGGGAATAATGTCCGGATCTGAAGAAATCGATCACCTGAGGCAACCGCCGACAGGTCTCTTTGGTGCAGTGTTTCCGATCGGGATGGCCACCGCGGTAGCGATGTGGACCGCTGGATACATCGCCCGGTTGGCCTTCATCGAAGCTCCACCGGTACTGCTCTTTTTCGTGCTGATGACATTGGTGCTGATCGGTGGCCGGTTTGCTGCGACCAGACACCTCGACAGGATTCGAGCCGGGATTGCCTGCGGAACCGTCGTGGCGATCCTCGATCTTCTGGTGCTGGGATCGTTCGTGGTTCCCGAAGGGGAAGAGATATCTGGCGCAAGGATGATGTCACTGGGGATGTCATTTTTGTTTTTCATCACCATTTGCATCATCTTGGCAGTTCTCGGGGCGGCCAGCAAGAAACCGGGTTCTTCGACTCGCGCGCAAGGCATCGAGTGGATGGCCTGGACTGCATTTACCTCGACGATGGTGCTGGTCGGGATCGGTGGTCTGGTGACCAGCGAGGAAGCAGGGATGGCGGTCCCCGACTGGCCCGCCTCGTTCGGCAGTAACATGTTCTTGTTACCTCTCTCGCGCATGACCGGTGCCATCTACTATGAACATGCCCATCGGTTGTTCGGTGCTCTGGTCGGTTTGGTGACCGTATCACTGACCCTTTATCTGTGGTGCCTCTCATCGAGCCGATGGCTCAAGGTTTTGGCAGGAGTTGCCAGTGTCCAGGTAATCGTGCAGGGGGTTCTCGGTGGACTTCGGGTGACCGAGGTCGACTCCGCGACAGTGATCGACGGCACCGTTTCCGAGTGGGGTGAATCCTCGCTCAGTTTGGCGTTACGGGTTGTCCACGGCATGAATGGGCAACTCTTTCTGGCACTGCTGGCAGTGATCGTCGCCATCTCCATGAGCCACTGGCGAACGACACCGCGTGGCTCTACCGATCGATACGATCGCTGGGGGAGTGTGCTGCTGGCTTTGTTGCTTCTCGGGCAGTTGTTACTCGGTGCTCTTTCTCGCCACATTTCCCGGGACTGGGTTCTCTGGCACCTCGGTGGAGCCTTCGTGGTGCTGGCGATGGTGGTTTTTCTCGGGGTGCGCGGAGGCCTCCCCACGAAGGCTCCGATGCGTGCCCGCATCGGGATACTGCTGGTGATCGCCACTACAGTGCAGGTGGCGCTCGGTTTTGCGACCCTCGCGGTCACCAGTGGACAGGTCCGGATCGCCTCGAGCGGAGTGACAGAAACCCTTCTGGCTACCTCACATCAGACGCTGGGGGGCCTGATTCTGGCGCTCGCCGCCGCATTGCTGTGCTGGGCCTTTCGACCCGCTCGTTGAGGGGTTCGTGGGTCGTCGAAGTCGCCTCAGCGGTCCCAGAAAAACCACCACAATTTACTCAAGTTCGCTTCGCCTGTATGCGAGTCATTGCTACCTTTCCCTCATTGGAGCATTCGGTGCAGCAAGGTGAGTTCAACGACAGCCTTCGGCGGAGAGTGGGGTCGGGGTAGCCCCGATCAACATTGACGACGGCCGTCACAGATTTGACCTGCCTGCGAACCACTAATGCCGGGTTTATTTGCGAACTTTGCGATGTGACTTTTTGTCCAGGTGCTTCGTGATCACAGGCCGGGAGGAACTCCGTTACCATGAGTCGAGACCCGATCTTCCGTCCCTGGATGGATCAGTTACTGAAACTCCTCGGAGCCGGAGCCGCAGTGACAGGTCTCTATGTCGTCTTGATGGTTTACTTCGGATTGTCGCCGAAGACCCTCAATGCCGGTTACATGCCGGAGCAACCGGTACCTTACAGTCATGCCTTGCACGTCGGCGAACTTGGACTTGATTGTCGCTACTGCCATACCACCGTCGAAAGCGCAGCTTTTGCTGCGATTCCTCCGACCCAGACTTGTATCAACTGTCACGAGAAGATCGCACCGACGAGTACCAAACTCGATCCGATTCGCGCCTCTTTCAGTTCCGGAATGCCGGTCGAGTGGATCAAGGTTCATGACCTTCCCGATTACGTGTATTTCAATCACAGCGCTCATGTCACCCGAGGAGTTTCATGCGTCGAATGCCACGGTCGAATCGACCAGATGGAAGAGGTTCATCAGGTGAAGCCTCTCAGCATGGGCTGGTGTTTGAGTTGCCATAGAGACCCTGCTTCCCATCTGAGGCCTGTCGATCGGGTGACCGATCTCGACTGGGGTCTGGAGCGTACTGAAGAGGAAAAAGATGCACAGGGTAACGAAATCATGAAGGGCCTGGGGTTGATCGATGAGTCGGGACATCCGACCACTCGAATGACTCTTCTGACGAATTGTTCCACATGTCATCGATGAATGAAGAAATCGGCACCAAGCCGGGTAAAACACTGTGGCGTAGTCTCGACGAGTATGCGGACTCCCCTGAGTTTCGTAAGATCATCGAAAAGGAATTTCCGAACCACGCCCCCGAGTTATTTCATTCCACTTCACGCCGTCATTTCTTGAAAGTGATGGGTGCCTCCATGGCGCTGGCGGGGGGGCTCGCCGGATGTCATTGGCCGCAGCAACAAATTCTTCCACACACGAGCCGTCCCGAGGGTAGGGCACCGGGAGTACCGGTTACCTACGCCTCCTGCTGGGAGCAGCAGGAAGTTGCCGAGGGAGTTCTGGTCACCAGTTACGATGGGCGACCGATTCGCGTCGATGGTAATGGGGATCACCCGTTCCAGAGTGGCGCGGCAACCTCGCAGATTCAGGCCAGTGTCCTGGGACTCTATGACCCGGGACGAAGTTCCGAGCCGACCCAGAACCGGGGCGACCAACGAGTTGCTGCCAGCTGGGAAGAAGCCGCGAAGGTACTGCGCGCGGCCGGTCGCTCCGGCAAGGTGTCGGTGCTTGCGGCTCCGACTTCTTCGATGGCTTTTGCCACGATGCGAAAACGGTTTCTACGCCAAGTTCCCTCGGCGCACTGGCACGAGTGGGCTCCGCTCCATCGTGATTCGGAAAGACTCGGTACCGAGCAACTGTACGGACGACCGATGCGGCCGGTCGCTGACCTGTCGCGGGCTCGGGTACTGGTTTGTCTCGACGCGGATCCGTTGATGAACCACCCGGCGAGCCTTGCCCACAGCAGTGGTTGGGCGGCACTGCGCACATCTGCCGATGACGATGAGCCGATTTTGAGCCGGGTCTACGCAGTGGAGAGTACGTTGTCGGTGACCGGCAGTGCTGCGGATGTGCGGATTCCGGCACGCACTGCAGACATTGCAAAAATCGCTGCCCAGCTGGCAGCAGCCACGGGAGTGCCCTTGCCCGCAGATATCGCTTCGGTTGTCGAGGCGGCTGGGCCTGCCGATGAGCAGATCCTGCAGATGGCTGCGGACTTGAAATCACAGTCGGGCAACTGTCTCGTCATGGCAGGAGATCGTCAGCCCGCCGCTGTGCACGCCCTGGTGCATGCCGTCAACGCAGGATTGGGAACGGTCGGAAAGACCCTCCGTTTTGCCGAGGTCGAACGAGGGGAGCGTCCCGCTCACATCGATGACCTGGCACAACTGGCGGATCGGATTCGAGCCGGCGAAGTCGAGACCTTGCTGATTCTCGGGGCCAATCCCGTCTATGACGCACCATCAATGGAGGACTCCTGGAGCGAACTCATCGGTAAGGTACCGGTGTCGATCCACCTCGGCGATCATGAAAATGAGACCGCAAGAACTTGCCAGTGGCATCTCAACGGAACCCACTTCCTCGAGGAATGGGGTGAAGGGCGCAGCTGGGATGGCACCATAACTCTGAGACAGCCGCTGATCGCTCCGCTCTATGACGGTCGCAGCTGCATCGAAGTTTTGAGTCTTCTTCTTGAAGACGAACCCAAATCTGGTCATGACAGCGTTCGAGCAGTGCTGGAGCCGCTGGCCGGTAGCGACCGAGATGCATCCTGGAAAAGCTGGCTTCATGATGGATTCATCCCGGGAAGTTCCAACACTGTCGATAGCGCTCCCGAGATCCGTGGGGGTTGGGCGAGTGCACTCGAAAGTGCGCTCGAGGCTCCCGACGGTGATGAGATTGTCTTTTTGGCTGATCACTGCCTCTTCGATGGGCGCTATGCCAACAACGGTTGGTTACAGGAACTTCCAGATCCCATCACCAAGGTGACCTGGGATAACTGTGCTGTGATCGCTCCGAGCAAGGCGACGGAGATGGGTGTGAAGACCGGCGACCTGATCCAGTTGTCGACGTCAGGTCGGGAACTGAAGATGCCCGCCTTTATTCTTCCGTGCCAGAATCCAACGACAGTGGCGGTTGCTCTCGGTTATGGCCGATTGCTGTCCGATCGGGCTGCCGGAAGATTGTCGCGCAAACCCTCGCTCTACCAGATTGCCGATGGTGTCGGTTTCGATACCTATTCGCTCCGAAGTGCCGAGGCGATTCGAGCGGGATATTCCTCGGTCACCGTTTCGCGAGCCTCGGGCAGTTACGAACTGGCGACCACCCAGGATCACAATGCGAGCCGGCCTGACGATTTCATGGGTGATCTCGAGTTCAACGAGGAACAGCGTCGTATCGGAGAATTCGCTCGCGTTGTCGATACAGGATTTGCACCCAATGCGGGTGAAGTCGCTGCTCAGGTGCAAGCCGCAGGGCCTCATCATCCAGACCTCAAGAGTCTCTGGGATGAACACGAATACAAGTCCCACCGGTGGGCAATGTCGATCGACTTGAATCTGTGTACAGGCTGCAGTGCTTGCGTGGTGGCCTGCCAGTCGGAGAACAATATCGCGGTGGTGGGCAAGGACGAAGTCGCCTATGGCCGTGAGATGCACTGGATACGGATCGACCGTTACTTCAGTGGCGATGATGTGGACAACCCCGAGGTGGTTCATCAGCCGTTGACCTGTAACCAGTGCGAGAACGCTCCTTGTGAACAGGTTTGCCCGGTTGCTGCGACGGTGCACAACGAAGAGGGTCTCAACGACATGGTCTACAACCGTTGCATCGGGACCCGTTACTGCAGCAACAACTGTCCCTACAAGGTTCGTCGTTTCAACTACTACAACAACACCAAGTCGCCTTCTCCGACGGAGAAGATGGGGTACAACCCCGAAGTCACCGTTCGAGCTCGTGGGGTCATGGAGAAGTGCACTTAC
>JBBWWE010000205.1:0-2601 GCA_050256595.1 Planctomycetota bacterium | reverse complement strand
CGAACCAGAATCCACAGCGATCGGTATCCACTGCTGAGCGCCTCGATCAGATCGAAATCGTTCCGGCTGTCAGGCCGACAGCCGGCACTTTCTTCGGTGCCTGAGAGTCGACGTAGGCTCACCAGTTGATGTAACTGCTCGAGACCCGCTTTGTCGCCAGCGATGGCGACGATGGAACTGCCACGACCGTCATCGATCTCGGCAGCGCCGATGATCTTCATCCCGGTTCGTGCTCCGGTGTTCGCCGCTTCGACGATGGTGCCGAGGTCGGCATACTCCGCCACCGCGGCACAGTGCCAGCCCTGTTTCGCTGCCATTTCGATCAGCGCAGTTATCGATTCCAGACCGCGCAGGAGCGAACCCCAGGAACGTAGAGACAGCAAGGTGGGCATGGAAGTGGGCCTGGAAGTGGACATGGAAGTGGACATGGCGGACACAAAATACCTTCGGATCGGAGGCTGGCGACCCGGGGCAGGATAGCGAACATCTGTTCGCTATCAAGAGGGTGGCAAGGATGGAAGAAGGGCCAGCAAGGAGAACCTTGCTGGCCCTTCTTTTCGTCGACGAACTACCGTTCGATCACGGACAGGCGTCGTAGGACGCACAGTCGAGAGCATCGGCAGTCGGGTCGGAACCACAGCCAGGGCCATCAGGAGGTGGCATCCCAGGGCCACCGGAGAACAGCCATGTCAGTTCGTAAACCGGGTCTGCTACGTTGAGTGAACCGTCATCGTTGGCATCTCCAGCATCCTGACAAAGGATGGGACCACCGGTGAAGAGTCCTGCTAGCAACGAAACGCAGTCAGCGATGTTTCTACCGCCATCCGCGTTGAAGTCGCCGCGCAAGAAACCACCTATGGCCGGTTCCAGGGTAACGATTCCGTTATCGAAGGCTGCAGGTTGGGCCTGACCGTTGACGACCAGGATATTCACCACAGGAGGTGTGCCCAGAGCATCGCTCCAGTTGAGTCCGGTGGTGGTACCAACGTTGTTACCGATGAGTCCGCCAGGAACGGTGTCGTAAGAAACCGATCCAATCGCAGTTGGGGCTGCGAAGGCGATGAAGGCAGAGTTGGAGAAACTGTAGACACAGCCGACCGTGACGCCATCTGCAAAGTTGTTGATGTCGATGAAGTCGGGACCAGTGCCGTTGTTGAGCCCGGAAATTGCAGATCCCTCGGTGAAGGTATCCACCGCCAGCAGGCTCGGGTCGTGCGACAGACCAAAGGAGAAGCCCTGGGTATCGTTGGGATATCCGGAGGCACTCGCATCTTCGCTGACACTGAGGGTGGCACTGAAACTACCGACTCCGGTATCCACCGAGTAATCGGCGGTCTCATCCGAGGCGATGAAGGTGAAACCACTGGGAGGCGCCTGGCAGTTCGGATCGGCAGCGCAATCGGGGTCATTGCAGTCGATGAGTCCATCGCCATCGTCGTCGACACCGTTGCTGCAATTCTCCGGTGGGGTGGCGCAGGCGGGATCCTGATCACAGTCCGTATCCTCGCAGTCGATATCCCCATCGCCGTCGTCGTCCGTGCCGTTGGTGCAGTTCTCAGGGTTCGGAGCGCCCGCGAGAGTGATCTCGAGAGTTCCGGTTCCCTGTTCGCCTAAAGACCAGCCACCGATGCGGATCAGGTAGTCGGTTCCAGCGGTCACGCTCATTTCCATCAACGAGGTGAATCCGCCACAACCGATGGCGTCACCATTACAAGCGATTTCGGTCAGAGACCCACAGGTACCCGTGTAAGCGACGAGATCACTGTCGAAGGTGATGAGGTCGCAGGTCGATACGGTTGCGGTACCGCTTACCGGTGCGCTGAACTGGTACCAGGCATCTCCGGCCATCACGCCGAGGGCAGTTCCGGCGCAGGCGGCATCGTTGTAGGGGTCAGCACTGCTGGTCATGGCAGTGGTATCGACTGCGTTGGAGCCGACCACCGCGATGAGCGGATCGTTGCACTCGTCACCCTGGTTACCACCACCACCACCACAGGCGGGGTCTGCGGCGCAATCAGGATCCGCACAGTCGATGAGTCCGTCACCGTCATCGTCGGTACCGTTGGTGCAGTTCTCGGTACCCGGTCCGCCACCACCTACGGTGATGGTGAGGGTGCCTGGACCTTGATCAGCTGCACCCCAGCCGCCGACGCGAAGGATGATGTTATCGCCCGCCTGGACTCCAGGAATGGTGATCATGGAAGAAAAGGCCTGACACCCGGGAGCACCACCATCGCCGTCGCAGGCGAGAAGGTTCAGGCTTCCGCAACCGCCAGAGTATGCGGCGAGGTCGGTATCAAAACTATTTATGTCGCAGGTCTCGACGGTTACGTCGCCGGAGGAGTTGGCAATGTACAAGAACCACCCATCGCTGGCGTTCTCGCCATAGGCGTTGGGGCATCCGGTCGGATCAGGCTCAGGACTGTCAGTCATTCCGGTCGTATCAAAGGCGTTGGCACCTTCGGTGACGAGGGTTGCATCGATGCACTCGTCGCCAGTTCCACCGCCGGGTCCACCGCCACCAACGGTGATGGTCATGGTGCCGGTTCCGACTCCGGTGCCCGCATCAAAGCCACCGACGCGAATCAGGTATTCGGTTCC
>JBBWWE010000204.1:0-5859 GCA_050256595.1 Planctomycetota bacterium | reverse complement strand
ATCGGTCCCGACGACGATGGAACCATCCCGCTGATCATGGTCGACCGTTTGCTGGCGATGGGTCGGTGGCTCGATGTTCATGGCGAATCGATCTACGGCACCACTCGAGGGCCACTGCAGAAACTGAACTGGGGCAGATCGACTCTCAAGGGCAACGACCTCTACCTGCACATCTACGACTGGCCGGAAGATGATCGGCTCACCGTCTCGGGCTTGCTGACTGGAATCACCAGCGCCACGCTGCTCGGCGATCGAGTCGCTGAGCGAAATCTGAATATCGACACTTCGAAATATGCATCTCCCGTCATCTCGCTTGCAGATCTTCATCCCGACGAGCATGTCTCCGTCATTCGGCTCCAACTGGATGGACCTCCTGAAATCGATGAATCGAATCACCCGGACAGCGATGGCATACACCACCTGCTTGCTTCTTCGGTTCAGATTGCAGGAGGGACACTGCGACTTGAAACTCTCAAGGATCCAGACTTCCCGGATGAACCAAATCTGGGCTACTGGACGGATACCGGTTCAACCGCCAGCTGGACCCTGGCCACCGGTGTCGATCAGCAGTACCAGATCGAGGCTCTGTGCGCCGTCTCTGCCGGAGCGACCGGAGGAATCCTGGAGATCCGGCTCGGCGATGTAATGGCAGTTCACACCTTCGAGAAGGAAACCGGTGCCTGGAACCAGTTCGAGTGGATGACTCTGGGGCAGATCGTCGCCAAGGGGGAAAAATCCGAGTTGGTGCTACAGGCTCGTGAAATCGGTCCCGAGGCCCTGGTCAACATCCGCAGATTGCGGCTAACCCCCGTGGCTCAGGATTGAGAGTCCACCTCTCGCTCGGGGGTCTTTAGCGCCTCGTGGAATCGATGGGAATAGCGATATAGCACCGGTACCACCAGCAAGGTCATGACGGTCGCCACCATCAGTCCTGCAACAAATACGGTGGCAAAGGGGCTCCACCTGACATCGAAATGGGGGATTCCGATCGCCATCGGTAGCAACCCGGCGATTGTCGAGATGGTGGTCATCAAAATCGGTCGCATCCGTTCATGCCCCGCCATCCGCAACGCAGCATCCAGCTCCAATCCTTCTCTTCTTCTGCGCTGGATAAAATCCATCAGCACGATGGCATCGTTGACCACGATCCCTGTGAGCCCGACCACCGCTATGAAAGCGGAAACCGTGATGTAAGACCTTTCCTCCCGAACCCAGCCAGCTGGAAGCACATCCGAAAAAAGCGCCAGCAGAGCCATCACCAGCACCACTCCCGTGAAGGAGAAAGCCACATTCGACAGAATCACGAGGGGGTGGAAAACTGAACTGAACTGGGCCGCTAGGATCAGGTAGATGACGAAAACGGCGATCCAGAACGAGACGAACAGGGTCTCAAAGGATCGATTGGTCGATTGGGCTTCCCCCTCGAAGTTGAAGGAGACACCAGGCATCGAGCGAACTTCATCTCCCAGAACATCTTCGATCACAAAAGAAACGGTATCGGAGTTGACGATGGCATCGGGTGCCAGATTACCGGTGATGTTGACCGATCTCTGAAAGTGACGTCTGCGCAAGATTCCGGGTTCGTTAGTCCCCTTGATGGTGCCAATTTCGCCAAACCTGAGCACACCCGTGTCGCTACCGCGCGCCACGGGTAAACCGAGAACCGATGTGGGATCCCGGGTTGCATCTTGATGGAATCGAACACGAATCGGAATCTCGTCATCGGTCCGCAGGTAATCACCGACATAAATCCCATCGAAAGCGCCGGCGACGAAAGTGCGGACCTGAGCCGGATCGACTCCATGTACTGCCATCTGTTTCTCATCCGGGATGAACGTCAAGGCATGCGATTGCTGATCGAGATCGCTGGCCAGATCGACCACACCCTCCAGGCGCCCGCCCGCCTGGGATTCATCTTTGAGTAGCTGATACGCTTTGCGCGAGATCTCATCGACTCCCTCAGGGTCGCCGCCTTGAACTCTCACCGTCACTGGGGCTCCGATGGGGGGACCATCTTTCTGACCAGTGACCTCGATCCTGACGCCCTTCTCTAACCAGCGTTGCTGCAACTTCTGACGGATGGCTTCGATGGCATCGTTGGGATTGTCATACACTCGCTCCGATCGGATCGGAAACTCTGCCATGACCAGGCCGAACTGATGACTGAACTGGGGCCTGTACGTCGTATCGAGTTTCATTCCCGACAGGCCGACGGCAACTTCGACCAAACCGGTTTCCCGCAATTCCCTGGACAGTTGACGCACGATGTCATCGGTCTGGTTCAAACTCGTTCCAGGCCTGGTGTTGACGGCGATGTGTAATATCGAGGTGTCTTCAGGGAAAAACACCAGTTTCAGCATCGGCCTCATGCCCAGTGTCGGCCCGAACCAGCTCTGGACCACGATCCCTATCGCTCCCACGAACAAGAGCGCCGCCAGCAGCAACACCCGGATGCCATTGGCCTGGTTCCACAGAAATATCCGATCGTAGAATCTCGATAGCTTGCCGGTGAAGCCAGGTCGTGACAGATAGGCTTCGACCCCCTCCGGAACCTCTGGCAGATCAATCTGCTCCGGGCCGAGCAGGCGATCGAGATCGCCGATGTGAACCGGCAAGATGATGAGACATTCGATGAGGCTCACGCCGAGAGCCACCGAGACGGTGATGGGCAAGAGCGTAAAAACATCCCCGACAGTCCCCGTCATCAATAGCATCGGCAAGAACGCCGCTATCGTGGTCAAGGTCGCCGAACAGATCGGGACGATCACTTCCGAAACTCCATCGACAACCGCGTCGCGCAAACCCTTTCCCAGTTCACGCTGTCTGCGGATGTTCTCCAGTACGATGATGGCATCGTCAACGATGATCCCCACGGTCAATACGAAACCGATCAGGGTGATCTCGTTGATGCTGCTACCCATGGCGTGAAACACAATCAATGTGCCCAGAAACGAGAACAGGATCCCGCCCACGGTGAGCACTGCTGCGCGACAGGTGAAGAACACAAACAGGGCCAACGAACCGAGAGCGAGAATCTCCAGGGACACGTTCTGGCTAGCAGCTACCACTGCCGTCGAGATGACCGTCAACAACAACGCCACGCCGGAAGATTTCCACCCCCTCTTGCTCAGAAAGAAGAACAGCGAAGCAATCACCAGGCCCAGAGCCAGCAGCAGGCTATCGTGGAGCACCGCCATCGACTCATTGATCTTGCGAGTCGAATCGAGGATCGCATGAATTTCGAAAGGCAGTTCGCTACGAGATCTTCGAAACTCAT
Organism: Planctomycetota bacterium; assembly: GCA_050256595.1. Classification (GTDB taxonomy): domain Bacteria; phylum Planctomycetota; class UBA8108; order UBA1146; family UBA1146; genus UBA1146. The sequence continues at coordinate 2,582 of JBBWWE010000204.1, read as the reverse complement.
CGATAGCGAGGAGGACATCGTCACGGATCGTTTTCGCGTTGGCGGATTTATCCTTGAGAATCCGGCAGCCGATCGATTCGCGTCCATCGAGACTGTTTTCGACCGTTTCCCGGATCGCAGATACACCGGTCTCTTTGGGGTCGATCAGATCTGCAACGGTGACGAAAGCACCATCACCGACGCTTTTCACCACGACACCGAGAACCCCTGAAGCATCACGAGGTCGGGTATCGATCCGGATGAAGCGTTCGCCGAGCGCGGTGTCCAGATCTCCTGCCGGTAAGGTCCCGCCATGGGCAGAGATTGCTGCCAGAACTTCGGCGAACGACACACCGTGACGATTTAGTTTGTTCGGATCGATGGAAACCAGAAACTGATCGAATTCATCACCAGCAAAATCGATTCTCTTCACACCCGGGATTCGTTCCAATAGGTCACGAAGTTCTTTGGCCAGCAACGTCAGTGCTCTTTTGTCCAGGTTGCCATCGTCTGAGTTCACCAGCATCACCTGAATCACAGGAACCCAGGAGTCCACGTCCAGTTCCGCGAAGTAGGGCTGGAGTATCTTTCCGTTGACCTGCGGCAAACTGTTCAGCACCGAAAGCACCCGCAACCGGAACTGGTCGTATCCAACCTTGTGATCGGCGTCATCGGCGAACTTGACGACCACCTCACTGCGCCCCGGCACCGAGGTGCTGGCGACGTACTCGATGGCCTCCAGCCCGCGGATTACATCCTCTACAGGCCTCGTGACCAGTCGCTCGACCTCATCGGCAGAGGCTCCTGGATATCGCAGAGAAACCTGGACCTGGCGAAAAGAGATGTTGGGGAATACCTCGACCGGAATACTCGGGAGAACCACCAGTAGCGCAAACAGGATCAGACCGAAGAAGGCAATGTTGATCGGTACCGTCGCCCGCAGGACTTTCGAGAGGAAACGCTTCACGGTCACCCCCCCCTAGGGCTCGACGAGAACAGCTCCGCCAGGAAGTTCTCCCGGGAGCACGATCCATGCTGAATCATCGAAGCGCACCGGCGTCACGACGTAAGTCTTGCCCTCCTGTGTCTTCACCAGCCATTGCTCCAGACGCTGAGACAGGAAGCGGCGGGGAATTCTCACTCCGCCCGAGCGATCTGCGACTTCGAGCACGGTTTGAACCTCGAGGCCGCCGCCGGTTTCCGGAGGTTCCAGGGTCAACTCTTCAGCAGGAATTCGAATCACCACCCGTCGTCGCAACGTTCGTGGATCCGGAATCGCCCCGACGAACGTAATGGTGCCGTTCAGTTCGGTATCGTCGGCAACTCGTCGTATACGGAGTGGCATCGTCGCCAGCGCCCTGATCTCATCTTCTGCCATCGGAATCTCGATCTCATAAGCAGACAGATCGGCAATCACCAGCAAGATTGCGCCGGGAACCACTCCAGCACCCGGTTCGACCAGTCGCTGTTCAACCCGCCAACCGCCTGGAGCTTTGAGAATCAATCGATCGATGCGTGCCTCGATCACAGCAACTTCAGTCTCGGCGGCTTTCACTGCCGATTGAGCATCCAGTTTTGTGGACTTCGCTACCTCCAGAGCGGTTCTCGCTTGCTGCTCTTCGAGGTTGACGCGGTCCAGATCGCTTTCGGTAGCATTTCCCTCGTTGTGGAGATCCTGGATGCGCTTCTGTTCTCGTGAAGCGATCTGTGCGGCAACCTGCGCCTGTTCAACCAGTAGCTGCGATTTCACCGCCTCGTTTTGAGTGATCTCGAGCGCAATCATGGACCCCCGGAGCAACTCTTTCTCGACAGTGGAATCGAGATAGGCCACCGCAATCATCTCGTCGGGCCTGCCTGGCACCAGGTCTCCTTCATCGAGGGTGATCTTCACGACCCGCTGGGGGACAGCCGAGACGATGGAGAGAGTGCGAATCGGACGGGTAAATGCAGTGAAAGATCTTTCCGCGACCACCGGATGATCGAATGGACGCCAGGTTGGGGGATCATCGAACATCTCCGGCGAACCGAACAAGGCTATCGAGAGCATGAAGATCTGCGGGTAAAACAAGTTCAACCTCCACGGGAGTCAGATCCATGCCTGATTCCAGGATCCTCGGATGTGGCAGCCCGTGCGGGTGAGGAGAGCGCCGAGCGTGCTGGACGCTCAGGATGGCTACCTGGAGAGCAGCCGTCAACGAGTCTCTTTCGGGCCCGGCAAAGGAGTTGACCGTGACCAATCATCGCCACGATCCTGTCGGACTCCGGGTGCTGGGCAATCTTCTCGATTCCGTGGCAGAGGAGATGGGCACCGCACTGGAGCGCTCCGGTGTGTCGCCGAACATCAAGGAACGCCGTGATCACTCCTGCGCCATCTTCGATGCGAATGCTGAACTGGTCGCTCAGGCTGCACACATGCCTGTTCACCTCGGTGCGATGCCGGCCTCGGTCAGCGCGGCAGCGCAGCACTGCCCGCTCGCCGATGGAGATATCGTCCTGCTCAACGATCCCAGACTCGGAGGGTCTCACCTTCCGGACATCACATCGGTCCAGGCCTTTCGTATCGATCCCGCCGATGCCAGGCCGTTCGCGTATCTGGCCACAAG
>JBBWWE010000203.1:0-2522 GCA_050256595.1 Planctomycetota bacterium | reverse complement strand
GTCCTGTGTCCGGGGAGCAGCTTTCGGAGGTGGGATTGCAACTCGAGCCTGGAGAATCGACCGAGCCATCCTGAGCACGGGTCACGTCTGGTGCTCGACTCCCCTGAATTGGCGAATTTCCGCACATCTCTGCGAGAAATCGGCAGTTCCGGCTTGCCATCGGGGGCCCCTCCAGTGTATCCATCGGGGTCTCCAGCAGCCGTCCGGACCTGAACTGGCCTTTCGGGTTGCTCGGAACCATGGAAAATGGCAAATCGATCTGCGGAACTGATCCGGCGCGCGCCTGATTTTTTCTGCGGGTTGTGTTTCGAGGTGGGATCGAAAGAGAGGGACTGACATCGCCGAGCAGACCAAGTACAGGGTGATCGACCGACCCGGGCCTGGAAACGTACGTGTCATCGATGAAGAAGGCACTCAGGTAGGGGTCATGGGACTGGTTGAGGCACTGGATCTGGCGAATGAAAAGGAACTGGATCTGGTCGAGATGAATCCGAACTCCGATCCGCCTCTGTGCAAGATCATGGACTTCGGAAAGTTCAAGTACGATCAGTCCAAGAATTCGAAGCAAATTCAAAAGGTTCGCAAGATCAAGGAAGTGAAACTGCGCCCGAAGACGGAAAAGCATGATTTTGATGTCAAGCTTCGTCGGGCACGAAACTTCCTCGAAGAAGGTCACAAGGTGCTCGTGACGATGGTGTACCGGGGACGGGAGCAAAGGCATCCGGAACTGGGACGTGATGTGCTGATGAGGTTTTTTGCCGACCTCGAAGATCTGGCAAAGATGGAACGTGAACCGTTACAAGAGGCGCGCAATCGCATGGCGATGGTGCTGGCGAAAAAGAAATAATCGACCAGGGTACTCGTTTCCGGGTACTCGGTGCAGAAAGGGGCCGTCCGTGGCCAGGAAGACTCACAAGCCTCACAAGGGTTTGCAAAAACGGGTCAAGGTGACCGGGACCGGCAAGATCAAGCGTCACCGGGCTGGAAAGAGCCATCGCATGTACAGCTGGAGTGCCAAGCGGGTCCGGCGCGGACGCAGTGCAGAGATCTGCGCTGGTTGCGATGCCAAGGTGATCAAGTTCCTGCTCGGGATCGGCTAGTAGTTCCGCCGGGAGTACCGACCCGGGTTTTGTTTGCATTTGGTTACTCAGACAACAGCATGGGGCGCCAGCAGGCGCACCGGGCGACGTTGACGGGGTAGACGGGCTGGATAGCCCCTAGCGAGTCGAGAACGGCTCCTCCCGAGTGGCGTCCTCTGGAAAGGGAACAAGATGGCACGCGTACGTTTTGGCGTCGCACGTCACAAAAAACACAAACGAATCCTCAAGAAAGCACGAGGATTTTTCGGAGCGGGAAGTCGCCAGTACAAAACGGCCCGCCAGTCAATCGTCCGCTCTGAAGTCTTCGCAACGCGAGATCGCCGCAATCGAAAGAGGCAATTCCGCCGCCTCTGGATCACGCGGATCTCTGCTGCCTGTGGTCAAAATGGCATCTCCTATAGCCGTTTCATACACGGTCTCAAGTGCGCAAATGTTGCCCTGGACCGGAAGATGATCTCCGAACTGGCGATTCGTAACAATGAGGCCTTCGTGGCCCTCGTCGGAATCGCTCGCGGCGAGAAGTCATGAATCAAGGATCCTCGAAGGATCTGGAGAACCTGGAAATTGAGGCACTGAAGGCCATCGAATCGGCCACGGATACTTCTGCCCTGGAAGAGGTTCGCATCGGAGTTCTGGGCAAGAAGGGGTCGCTCAAGGGGGTTCTTCGTAATCTCGGTAGCCTGCCGGCCAAAGATCGTCCCTCTTTTGGAGCCCGTGCCAATGTTGTCAAGGAGAAGGTCGAGGCGGCTCTGAGCGAGGCCAAAGAGCGACTCGGGGCGACAACCAAGGTTGCCACCGGCAACAAGAGCAGTTCCGCTTCTGACGTGACTCTGCCCGGACGACAGGTATCTCGCGGCAGCCGCCATCCGGTCCAGCAGGTCGGTTCCCGCATGATCAGGATCTTTGGCAACCTGGGCTTCCAGGTCGCCGATGGCCCCGAGGTCGAGGACGAGTGGCACAACTTCACCGGACTCAATATCGCGGCTGACCACATCGCCAGGGACCCGGGTGAGAACTTCTACTTGCAGGACGATCTGCTGATGCGAAGTCAGACTTCGACCGTTCAGGTCAGGGTCATGGAGGGGACTCCACCGCCACTGAGGATCATCGCTCCGGGTAAGGTATTTCGTCCTGATACCGTCGATGCGACCCACTCGTACATGTTCCATCAACTCGAGGGATTGGTCGTGGATGAGGGAATCACCTTCGGTCATCTGAAGGCAACGCTACTGGATTTCTTTCAGAGATTGTTGCAAGACGATGGCATGAAACTGCGACTGAGGCCTTCCTTTTTTCCTTTCACCGAACCGAGTGCCGAAGTGGATCTGTTCTGGCGTGGTGGCTGGATGGAAATGGGAGGGTGCGGGATGGTGGATCCCAACGTGCTCGAGTCGGTCGGAATCGATTCCGAACGTTGGACCG
>JBBWWE010000202.1:0-10552 GCA_050256595.1 Planctomycetota bacterium | reverse complement strand
GCGGGCCCCGGTGTCCGATTGGGATTCGCTTCGATTCTGATAGACGGGGGCTTTGCCACGGAGGCAGCCTCGATGCTAGCACAGGCGCAGGTGGCGGCTCGCGGAACTGACGATCCATTTCTCGACATCGGGGTATCCTATTTTCTGGCCAAGGCGGCCAATGCTGCCGGGAAGTATCAAGACGCCCTCGATAGTCTCGATTCCATCGTCGAGCGATACAACGATGAGACCTTCAACGGTTCCTATCCAGATGCTCCCTTTGTGTTTGTACAGAGAGCTTCGGCCCATCGAGGGCTGTACGAGGCAGACAGGTCCTCAGCGCATCTCGATGCAATGTCTGAAGATCTGACGGCTGCACTTGCGATCCTCGATCAACGACGACGCTCCCTCATCTTTGCCGGCGAAGTGACACCGCTATTTGAAAGGGATTACTGGGCGACCTGGTTGCAGTACATGGAATTGATGAAGGCACAGTCGATGTGCGAGAGAGTTGTACAACTCATTCGCAGTCGCCGATTGATGGCAGGTGGAGAGGGAGCGAATTTTGCTCCTGATTCACTGCAGGCTCGTTTTGATCAACTCGAGAAGGATTGTCAGTGATGAAGGATTACGGCGTCATAGTTCGACTGGCAATACCGGCGCTGCTTGCGTCGATGGTATTTCCTTCAGGGGTTCTCCTTGGCGATCAGATCATCGTCAGTGGAGGTCGGAACTACGAAGATGTGACGATCACATCTGCGACCTGGGAACTGGTGCAATACCGTCTGCCAGGAGTCAGCACCTCTCAGAAAGTTACCGCCGACCGGGTCGAGAAGTTGATCTTTGATCAGGAACCGGCGAGCCTCAGTCGCGGCAGAGGTGCCCTCGAGCAAGGTGACTGGGAGAGTGCCGTCAGCGCGTTGCGCTCGGCTACGAGCCTGGGAGACCCTCGCCAGAAGGCCGATGCGATGTATCTCCATGGTCTGGCGTTGTTGAAGTGGGGTGATCAGGATCCCCAGCATCGGCCGCTGGCGGTTACTGCTTTGGCGGCCTATCTGAGTGCGTTCGAGGCTCAGAAGGATTTCTATATTCCTCATGCCCGGGTGGCCCTGTCCGAGGTTCATCGGCGCTCCGAGGCCTATTCAGAAGCCGACAAGGCGCTGGAACCTCTGGCGTCCGGGGATTTCGGTCACCGATGGATCCTGCGGGCGCGCCTGGCCAAGGGGATGATCCTGCAAGCGCAGCAGAACTGGATCAAATCGCGCGAGCTTTTTTCCTCCGTGGCTAATGATTCCGATGCAGATTCTGGCATGGTGAGTTCTGCTTGGCTCGGCTATGCAACTTGCCAATTGGGTCAAAAACAGTGGTCTTCGGCTGTCGATACCGTCCGTCAAAAGGTCCTCGAACGCAGAACTTCAGCGTCCGATCGTCTCGACGCAGCCAAGGCAAGAGGTTGGTTGATCTGGGGTCGGGCGACCCAGGAACAGGCCTCTGGTGACAAGACCCAGTTGCAGTGGGCGATGATTCGGTATCTTCGCGCCGCGGTGATCGCGACAACGGGTGATAGTGACACCCTTGCAGAAGCAATTTACAGGGCCAAGACAGTAGCCGTTGAAATGGGAGATGAAGAGCGCGCAGAGGAGTTTGCCCAGCGCCTTCAGAAACTGGTCCCGAATTCGCCGTGGAATAAATAAGGAAATCGATCTCCGGGGAGATGCCCCGGAGGTTCTGAGAGGGAGAAAGAAGATGAAGAAGACGGGTCCCACTGGCGGAAATCGTGCCGCGGTGGCTCTCCTCACTCTGGCATTCGTGATGCTCGGAGTCGTATTTGCACCGCTACTTTTTGCTCAGGCTGATGTGTCTCCTGTGGTGGAGACGGTATCAGTGCTCGACAACATCAAGGCAGCCGGTTGGGTCGGTGTAATCCTCATCTTGATGTCGATTACGGGAGTTTCGATCATCATCATCTACGCCATGCAGATGCGTCGTGATGTACTGGTGCCACCCGAGTTGCTCGCACATGTCGAGGGGCTGTTTGAACAGGGAGATTACGATTCCGCTCTCGATGCGATGGAGCAGCAACCTTGTTACCTCTCCAGTGTGCTCTCACCGGGTCTTCTGAAGATCAATCGTCCTTTCCAAGAGGTCGAGGATGCGATGGAAGAAGCCGGTGAGATGGAGGCATCCATACTGCACAGGAAGATCAGTTACATCTCCCTGATCGCAGCGATCTCTCCGATGCTGGGCCTACTGGGTACGGTGATGGGAATGGTCTCGGCGTTCAACGTGATCGCCACGAGCAAGACTTCTCCGAAGCCAAAGGATCTCGCGTCGGGGATTTCCGAAGCCCTGATGACCACCATGATGGGACTCATCGTGGCGATTCCGATGACTGTGGCCTACTTCATCTTCAAGACGAAGATCGACGGGGCGGCGGTCGAGGTGAGCAGCATTGCCTCTGAGTTGATGGAGCGATTCGACGAGCCCGAAGCTTAGCAGTGATCGAGGTTTACTCGAAAGTTCGAGGAGAACGATAATGGCACGCAAGAGACACAAAAAGATGCCTCAAGGGGTTGAGATGGATATGACCCCGATGATCGACATCGTGTTTCTGCTCATCGTTTTCTTCATGGTTGTGACTGAACTCACGGTTCAGCAGGCGAGGGTGGTTCTTCCGGTAGCCAGTGAGGCTCGAGTCGAGGAACCTCAGCCAGGATCGAGGATTCTATTCATCAACGTTTCTTTTGGACCCGATGGAAAAGAAATGTTGCAATTGATGAACGGTCCAGCGCTGACAGCAGAGCAGTTGCTCATCGAGTTGAAAGCTGAGGCGGATGCGTTTGGCCAGTGGGAAGACAATCCGTTCAACCCGACACAGAAAATCTCGCTACTGGAAGTCACCATACGCTGTGACGAGGGCGCGAAAGCAGGCATAATTCACAAGATCTTCAATGCCTGTGCCAAGGCGTTCATCATCAAGGTGCGTTGCGCTTCGATCAGTGATCGGTTCGAGGATCCATACAAGAATTAGCCTGAGTTGCGGCTCAGCCTGCAGTAGAAAGGGAAGGAGGAAAGTTGTTACGTCGTAAGAAGTACGATTCAGATGGAAACAAGGTAGAGACGAATATGACTCCGATGATCGACGTTGTATTCCTCCTGCTGATCTTTTTCATGCTGGCGACCAAATTCAAGTTGCCCGAGGGGACCTTGCGAACGTATCTGCCGAAGAATCGGGGAGAATCCAATAGCAGGCCGATGATGTCGGAGACCTGCCGCGTCACCCTGATGATGCAAGGAGGCCAGGTGATCGCCTATGCCGATCAGGCACAGGTACCGACCAGTGACCTGCTAGATACCGATTTCGAGGCCCATAGCGGAGTTCCGGGACCCGATTTGAACTTCATCCAGGACCACATCACCCGCAGAAAGAACACCTATGTGCCTCTGGGTGAGAACTCGACACTTCCCGTGGTCATCGATTTCGCTGAGAATGTCCCCTACAAATACGTGATTGATGTCCTGAACATCGTTTACAAGTTAGAACTTGATAATATTGCCTTTGCTCAGCCGGAAATTCCGTTCGACTGAAGGCTGCCGGGTTGCCCGGAGCAATGCTCGTGTGGCAACGATGTGTGTTGATTAGAATTTGCCGAGCTCGTCGGTCTTTGCCTGCAAGGCAGCCGGCGGAAGATGAAAGGGTGCTCTCGTGATCGAGACCCATGCTCCACGAACGCGGGCAAACCGCGAGTCCTCCGGATTGATTTCCGGTCTCCTGTGCTTCGGTATCATCCTCAGCTCGCTTGCGGGTTGTGCTGGTCCGGCCGATTCTAAATCCGTTGCAGCGGTAGAGCCTGCAGGCGCCGCTGTTGTTGAATCGGGTCCCGATCTTTTCGTCAAGTTACAGGCGGATGAAGCCACCGAGGCTCAGGATCCTGGTGACGAACCGGTTCCCAGTAACGATCAGGTTCCCAGTAACGATCAGGTTCAGCGTGTTGCTGATGAAGTCTCTCTTGTGCAGCAAGAGCGTCGTCGTACAGCGCAATGGTTGTTGAGCCAGGCGGACAAGCTCTTTGCAGATGCGGACTATTCAGCAGCAGAGCGGGCTTATCGTCGTGCTCTCGATGCCGATCCCAGTTTGCAAGAGGCAAAGGCCAATCTCGCTCGCTGCTTGATGTTCCTTGGCCGTCGTGACGGCGAGATCCGGACCATATTGCAGCAGTTCGGTGAGGAGGTCCGGGTTCTCGAACAGCAACGCCTGAGTGAGGCGACCCGTTTCCTGGCCGAGGGGAAGCAGGCGCTCGAGGAAGGTCGCAACGATGAAGCTCTGGATTTGCTCCAGCGGGCACGCGAGCGACTGATCTGGTTCGAATACGGCGTCGATGTCACCGACATGCAACAGGAGGCGCAGGCGCTCTACGATCGTGCCAGAAATCTCAAGATCTCCAGCGATTCGACCTCTCGTCTTGAGCGGGAACAGTTTGCCTTGCGCGAAGCTCAGCGCCTCACCGCAGAGGCAGAGATGAGGCGCGTCGAGCGGATCGTGACTCTCATGGATCGTATCGAAGATGCGATGGTGCGAGAGGACTTCCGGGAGGCGATTCAACTTTCCAAGACGATTCTCCAGATCGATCCCGAGAACAGTTCTGCCAGGCGGCTTCAGGATCGCGCTCTTGAATACCTGAATGCGCATCGCTATCTCACCTACATCGAACGTGAGACCGAGCAAACGACACGGGTATGGGAAGATCTGGAACGCAGTGCGATTCCCTATGAAGATCCGTTCCGGTTCCCGGATTCTCGGGATTTCTGGCAGACGGAGGTGCAACGTCGTCTCGAGCGTCTCTCCACCGCGAGTCTCGAAGAGTCACCCGAGATCCGCAAGATCCGCCGGGCTCTTGCGACCGGGTCCACTTCCTTTGATTTCCCCGATGCGACACTGGCCGAGGTCGTCGATTTCCTTCGATCCGTCAGCGATCTCAACATCAATATCGATCCCGAGATCGATGCCGAGGATGTTCCCGTCAATCTCTCCCTTGATGGAGTCAAACTGGGAGAAGCACTCGATCTCATCATGAAGGCGACCGGTAAGGCTTTTACCTTCCGCGAGAATGTGCTCTTCATCACCGAGCCCGAGAATGCATTCGGAAACCTGATCTTCGAGATCTACAACGTGACCGACATCTTGAACAAGATCCGGGACTTCCCGGGGCCGTCCATCCGTGTCTCGAGTAACGACAGTACCGATGAGGGAGGGGACAACCCCTTCGACTTCGGTGGTTTCGATGATGAAGAAGATGCCGAACTGACCCCCGATGACCTGGTCGAACTGATCCAGGAATCGACCGGGGGCGTGGAACACTGGGACGAATCTGGGTCGACGATCAGTGGTCACAAGGGGCAGATCCTGGTGACCGCTACCCGGGACCTGCATCTTGCGATTCATGATTTCATGGTGAACCTGCGAGCCAACAGTGACGTCTTTGTGGTCGTCGAGGCCCGTTTCATCGACATGGTGGATGACTTCCTCGAAGACATCGGAGTCGATTCGCGAAATCTGGGTCAGCCTCCCGGTCAGGGTTTCGGCACTGCTTATGGCACGATGAACTCGACCAATACCGGTGGGCCGGATATCGGATTCAACAACCTTGGTGACCCCACCGATCCCACTCTCATCATGGGACAGGACCGGACCGCTGGCCGGATGCAGCACATCCTGGATGGTTTTGTCGGTGCAGCGCGCGGTAGCCGTCTCAATTCGACTCTGCGCGGTCTCACGATGCAGATAACCTGGCTCGATCCATTCCAGATCAATGCGATCATCCGTGCCAGTCAGGAGCAACGCGCAGCACGCATCGTCACTGCACCGAAAGTCACGGCTTCCAATGGTCAGCGTGTTCACGTTTCGGTGATCACCCAGAGATCTTATGTACAGGATTACGAACTGGTCTCTGGTGGTACTGGACTGGTAGTTTCCGAGGTCGCTGACCCGGTGATCGATACATTCCAGGACGGTGTCGTGCTCGATGTGCGTCCGGTGATCTCGCATGATCGACGATACATCACGGTGGATGTCCGTCCGACGCTGGCGAGTTTGATCAACGGTGTGATCTCAACGGTGACGATCAGCCTGGGTACGCTCAATAACGCGGCAAGCCTGGTCGAGATCGACTTGCCGGAGATTTCACTGCAGCAGGCCTTCACCTCGGTGACCGTCCCTGACGGCGGTACGGTGCTGCTAGGTGGCTTCAGAAGCCTCAATGAGCTCACCTACGAGTCGCAGATTCCGATTCTGGGAAGCTTGCCTTTCATCAAGAACGCATTCCGACGCAAGGCATACTTGAATGAGAAGAGGAGCCTCTACATCCTTCTCACCGCGAAGATTGTCGATCTCCGTGCCGAGGAGCAGAAACTCTTCAATTGATCTCTGTCGTTGGTTCGTGAGTGAAGGCGGGGGTCGTTTCCGTGCCGTCGGCCCGGAGACGACCCCTGCCTTGTTCGAGGAGGAAAGCCGCATGATTGAGATTCGCGCGGTCTTCTTCGATATTGACGGAACTCTGTTTTCGACCGCTGACTTTGCGACTCAGGCTCGCGCTGCAAGTGCAGATGCGATGATCGAAGCAGGCCTACATGTTCCTCGTGAAGATCTTCTCGAGGAATTGACCGAAGTGGTTCGTGAGTTTTCCTCGAACCACGAACGGCATTTCGACAAACTTCTACTGCGCTTACCACGTCGTGTTCTCAAGGGCCTCAATCCTGCCGTGATTATCGCGGCCGGAATTGTCGCCTACCACGATACCAAGACCCGGCTGCTCGAGCCCTTCGAGGATGCCAGAGAAGTACTGAGACGGCTCGGAACGACCGATCTGTTGCTCGGTATCATCACCGAGGGTCTCGAAGTTAAGCAGGCGGAGAAGTTGATCAGGCTCCGGTTGCTGAAGCACTTCGAGCAACGGGCCATCTTCATCTCCCATCAGGTGGGAATCTCGAAGCCCAATCCAAAGTTGTATCAACGAGCCTGTATCGACCTGAATCTGCGTCCGTCTGAATGTGTGTATGTGGGGGACAATCCGACGATGGATATCGATCCTGCCAATGAGATCGGCATGGTCACGGTCCAGGTCAAGCGTGAAGATCGATACCGTGATGTCGTGGGAACGACCAGTCCAGATCATGTTATCCAGAACTTCTGGGACCTCTCGGAGTTACTGCGGGAACATGGAGTCCAGGTACCGGAGGTGCTCTAAGTGTCCGAGCCTCCCTATCTGTCGATGGTTGTCCCGATTCGAGATGAGAGGGAAGGCGCCGAGAATCTCATCTCGCGACTCGTTCCCGCTCTCGAAGATTGCGCTGTCTCCTCGTTCGAGATCTTGCTCGTCGATGACGGTTCTCGTGACGACACCGCGGATTTGCTCGAGGAACTATGTGGTGGAGATGAGCGCTGCCGGGTGATCCGTCTTCGCCGTCCTTTCGGCAAGGGAGATGCGCTCGGTGCCGGATTCGATGAGGCACGAGGATCCGTGATCGGCACCATAGATGCTGATCTTCAGGAGTCTCCCGAGGAGATCGATCGCCTGCTCGAGGTCTATGAAGATGGGGTTGATCTGGTCATCGGGTGGCGAAACGAACGCCGGGATGGTCTGGCCAAGAGGATCTCATCGGCTCTTTTCAACACGATGGTGCGCTGGGCGGGGGGGCCACCTCTTCACGACGGCAACTGTGGCTTCAAGTTGATCCGCAAGGAACTTGCCCGGGAACTTCCACTTTCGGGAGGTCGTTTTCGCTTCATGCCTCTGGTTGCGGCTCACTGGGGATACCGCGTTGCCGAGGTGCAGGTTTCGCACCGCAAGAGAGAGACGGGGCAATCTCATTTTGGCCCCCTGCGGGCGATCCCGGCACTGATAGATCTGGTGGCGGTGCTGGCGCTTCTCAAGGGCAGGGGCCGACCGGGCCTGTTCTTTCTCAAGTGGGGATTTTTGCTGTCGATTCCCGGTCTGGCGATACTGGCTTTCATCGCCTTCTTGCGCTTCAGCGAGGGAACCATCGGTTTTCGCTATCCACTGCTGGCGTTCGGGTCCTTGCTGCTACTGGGCGGGATCCAGTTGATTCTGGCCGGGGTGCTTGCGGAGTGGCTTGGATCGAAGGAACGGGGTCGACCATCCTATCGGATCGATCGGCACCATCGCGAGATGGGTACCCGGGAACGTGATCGATGATGGATCGCCCACGTCTTTGCGTGTTGACCGCTTCCTGGCCGGGCAGGAAGGAACCCTGGCGTGCGCGTTTCATCCGGGATCTCCACATCGAACTCGCCGATGAGTTCGATACCGAGGTGATCGCTCCCCGAATCCATGCCGAAGATCCGCCCGAGGAAGTCGATGGACCCATCCACGTCCGGCGATTTCAATATCGATCAGGAGGCAAGGCACCACGTGACGGTGGTTCCGGACCGTTCGCTGCGGTGTCGTGGCTGCTGTCGGCTCATCGTGAGGCTCGCAAGTGGCAACGTGATCCACTTCCGACGGTAGTGCTGGCACACTGGGCAGTGCCGACTGCGGTGATTGCTAGCCGCACTGCTCGCAGACTCGGCTGCCCCTGCATCGTCTGGTGCCATGGATCCGATGTGCATCGATATGGTCGGACAGCCATCGGTGCAAGATTGTTGCGAATGGGACTGCGGTCGGCGGACCGCGTCCTGGCGGCCAGTGAACCGATGGTGAGAGAGTTGAAGGATCGACACCGCATCTCCGATGTCGATTTGCTGCCGGTCGGAATCGACTCCATCTTTCTCGCCGATCGCCAGCTCGACAAACGAGCCCGGAATTCGCCCTCGGAACCCCTCAAATTGCTGTGGGTGGGGGAACGGATCGCATCGAAGGGATATCACCGGGTTCTCGACGCTCTGGAGAGTGTCCGGCAACGTGGGGTTTCCGCTGTCCTGGAGGTGATCGGAGGTGGGCCGGGTGACCCTCGCGAGTCGCGACCGGGGCTAGAGATTCGCGGCCCGCAAGCCGCCGAAGAGGTGGTGTTGGCGATGGATCGCAGTCATCTGCTGGTGCTTCCAAGCATGGGCGAGGGTACTCCACTGGTGGTTCAGGAGGCCATCGCTCGAGGGCTGCCGGTCGCCGCGACTCCGGTCGGGGGGATTCCCGCGCTGTTCGATGGTAACGGTGGTTGGTTTTCCATCGGTGGAAGTGGCGACCAGGAGATCTGCAACTCTCTCACTGACTTGCTGGTGGAGATCGCCAGCGACCCGGAGATTCTCGATAACGCCAGCAGCGCTCTGATCGATCGCGATCTCTCGACACTGTCTCGTCACTGTTGTGCTGACCGATTGAGAACCATCGTTTCGGAGGTGCTCTCTTGAAGTGGCACCTGCGGATCTTGACGATTCTTGGATTCTTGGCAGCCGCCGTGGTCCTGTACCTGCCAGTTCTCGATGGTGACTGGGTCTTTGATGATGTGAGACTGGTGGCCAGTAACGATTGGCTCTGGAGGTCCTTCGATGGGCCATCGGATGAGATTCAGGATTGGATCCCGGTATTGACCGAACCCGATCTAGCTGTCGATGAGGTTCGAGTTGCATTTCGCCCGCTTCGTTTCATCTCGTACCGGATCGACGTGATCATCGCGGGGGCACTTGGAATCACCGCTCCGGATCAACCTGGGGCGACCACCGTTTTTCATCTCCACAATGTCATCTTGCACGCGATCGCCGCGACCTTGTTGTTTTTCTTGATCCTGCGTATCTACCCCGGCGGTGGCCTGATGCTGGCGATCACGCTGGCGGGAGTGTTCCTGGTGCATCCGGTCCAGACCGAGGCGGTGGCATGGATTTCAGGACGCCGGGACGTTCTGTTCGGGGTCTTCTATCTGGCTGCGTTGCTGGTCTCCACCGGCCAGCGAGAAAACCCGGGTTGGGGTCGTGGATGTATCGTGGCACTGCTGGGGGCGCTGGCGATGGCCTCGAAGGAGATGGCCGCAACGCTGCCGGTAGCCCTGATAGCGGTTTCTTACATGGCTCCCCACGATCCAGAACAGCCGTGGTCCTGGCGTCGACAAGCTCCCGTGTGGATTCCCTGTGCAGTAGGGATCTTGTTCTTGTCGTGGAGGGTTCTGGCGCTGCAGGATCCTGGTGCGGGAGCCACCTACTGGGGGGGATCTGCTGAGACCGTTTTCTGGTCGATGGGCAGAGCACTGCTCAAGTACATGACGTTGTTCCTGTGGCCGGTGGGCCTTTCCGTCGATCATTCTCACGCTGCATTTGTCGCCTCGACGGGCCCGCTGACTCCCTGGACGTCGATCATCAGCTGGCTGGTCATCGTGGCTGGAGTTTTTCTGTCGTGGCGCTGGTGGCGTAGGGGATGCCTGCAAATGGCTTTGATGGTGCCGCTGTTCATCGTCTTGTTGTCACCGGTATTGCAGATTTTTCCTCATCCAGAACGCTTTGCGGAACGATTCATGTATCTGCCGCTGGTCGCGTTGCTCATCGGTCTGGCAGCGATGTTGATCTCCTTTGACCGGAAAATGCCCGGTTTCCGGACACACGGTACGTTGATCCTGCTGCTGATTCTGG
>JBBWWE010000201.1:0-3103 GCA_050256595.1 Planctomycetota bacterium | reverse complement strand
TTCCATCGGATGCCCACGACGGGAACCAGCAGTCTGCATGGGTGTACTCGCGGTGAATGCCGGTGAACGTGATCCCCACGATGTTGTCGGATGGCTCGAACGGGCAGTCGGCGGGCGGTCTCGAGGGCCAGTCGATGGCTGGGTTGCGTCCCGAATCGTGGACCTGTCCCCGACAACCACCGAGCAGAAACACCCCGAGCGCCGATACCAGAGCGATGATGCCAGCCCTGGCGATTCGTTCTCCGGAGATCTGCATGAACTCCTCCTGATGGAGCATGAGCGGACTTGATCTGGCACTCTTCGAGGTGTCAGTTGGCGGGGCCGGTCATCTGCGAGGGAACGACCCAGCCATCGAATTCCTCGCCGCTGCAGTAACCCTTCTCCACAGCCACCTCGCGTAGTGTTTTCCCCTCGGCATGAGCGGTCTTGGCCACATCGGCGGCCTTGTCGTAACCGATGTGCCCGTTGAGTGCGGTGACCAGCATCAGCGAGCGGTGCAGCAGATCATCGATTCGTTCGTTGACCGGCTCGATACCGCTAGCGCAGTTGTCACGGAAGGAATCGATCGACGAGGCGAGCAGATCGATCGATTGCAGCACGCAATCGCCGATGACGGGCATGTAGACGTTCAATTCGAAGTTGCCGAGAGCGCCGCTGAAGCCGATGGCGGCATCGTTGCCGATGACGCGTGCACAGACCATCGTCAGCGCCTCGGATTGGGTTGGATTGACCTTGCCCGGCATGATGGAAGAGCCCGGTTCATTGGCGGGAATGGTGATCTCGCCGATGCCGCAGCGAGGACCGCTAGCGAGCCAGCGGACATCGTTGGCGATCTTGTGTAGTGCTGTAGCCAGGTTCCTCAAGGTTCCGGAGAGTCCGACGATGGCTTCCTTGCCGCCCAGTTGCGCGAACTTGTTGGGAGCCGAAACGAAGCCGACACCGGTTTTTTCAGCCAGTACTGCCGAGACCTTCTCGGAATAACCCGCTCGGGTATTGAGCCCGGTTCCCACAGCAGTTCCTCCGATGGGCAGTTCGTTGACCAGCGCCAGTGCATCCTGGATGAGTTGCCGGGCGATTCTCAGTTGATCGGACCAGCCTGAGATTTCCTGACCGAGAGTCAGTGGGGTGGCATCTTGCAAGTGGGTTCGGCCGATCTTGACGATGTCATCAAAGGCAGCGGCTTTCTCATCGAAACATTTGCGCAGCGCATCGACGGCGGGCAGCAATCGATCGTGACATTCACAGGCGCTGGCGACGTGGATGGCCGTGGGGAAGGAATCGTTGGTGCTCTGTGCGTGGTTGACGTGATCGTTGGGGTGTACCGGACTCTTTGATCCGAGCGGTTGACCGAGGCTCTGGTTGGCATGATTGGCGATCACTTCGTTGCAGTTCATGTTCGACTGGGTGCCAGAACCGGTCTGGTAGACCACCAGCGGGAAATGATCATCGAGAGCTCCGGAGATCACCTCTTCGGCGGATGCTTCTATGGCGCTACCGATTTCCGTGGGGATGCCACCGAGTTCCACGTTGACGTGCGCTGCTGCCTGTTTGACGAGTCCCATCGCCCGGATCATCGGTCGGCGCATCCGCTCCTGGCCGATGCGGAAGTTCTGCAACGAGCGCTGGGTCTGAGCCCCCCAGAGGCGGTCAGCAGGGACCTCCACTTCGCCCATCGTGTCCTTCTCGATGCGATGTTCCAACGTGTCTCCTTCCGGGCCATGGCCCGACTGCCCACAGGGTACCCGAAGTGGCCATCGCAGGGCCACCGAAGCGCAGAGGAGTTCTGATACCTGCTCGGATTCCCGCTCGAGGGCGGCTAGCATGAATCGATCGAGAACCAAATAAAGATCCCTTCGGGAGGGGTTGGATGCTCATTTCACGGTCACAGACCTCAATTTTCTGGTGCTGGTTGGTTGTTTCCATGCTGGTCGGATTTCCCGCGATGATCACGGGACAAGATGAGCCGTGGCAGGCGATGGATTATGGCCCGTTCCTGTCGGCGGCGATCGAGGTGACCCCCGACAACATCGCCTGCAAGGGAATCGCCATCCCTCTCGATGATGATGGCGAACATTCGATGCTTTTTGACAGCGCCGAGTTGCGCTGGGCTGCGGCATGGCAGGGTGACTTCGTCCAATTGCGAGGCATCGTCTATGATGGTCCCCATGGTATCTGGCCGCGCATCGATGGCGATCCGGTCTGGACCAATCCTGCTGGACCAGGCATCGCCGTCGGGGCCAAGGGCACCTTTGCTGATCCGCGACCGGTTCCTTTTGGCCCCTTACCTGCCGAAATCGGTCGCTTCAAGGGAATGCAACGAGATCGCGATGGTGTGCTGCTTCATTACACCGTCGGCAAGACGCGCATCTTTGAAAGAGCAGGCTTCACACGCGGAGAAGATCTCAAGGCCTGGAAGAGGTCAATCCAGTTCATCGGTCTCGATCAGTTGCTGCAAATATCGTTGCTGAGTCTCGAACAAGGGACCTTCTTTTCGCCTTCCTTCTCCGGTCCCAATAGCGAGTTCATCCTGCTCAAGCGCGGAGTACCGGTGATGGCCATCGATGTTCGCGGAGGGGGAGCCAGGATTCGTGTCTCCACCCACGAGGGTCGAGTTGTACTCATTGCCAAACCTGGTCCAGAACCACTGGGCCCGATTCACATTCACATCGCTGAAGCTGATCAGGAACACCTCGCAGCATTTCGCGCCATCACGGGGCGGGTTTATTTGCGTGATCCTTCACCGCTGTCCTCGGTCTGGAACAAGGGCTCCGAAGCATTGTGGCCCGAGAAGATTACCCTCAAGGGCCAGCGTGGCGCCATCTTTGGTGGCGATGAGAGATCCGATCCGATCTCACGGAGCGCCGGCGACGAAAAAGATGAGTGGTCACTGGCCGATGAAGATGGGGCACGGATTCATGGTCGAGATGGGCAGCAGACCGATGAGATGAGTGCCTCGACAGAGGAATCGTTCCTGGTGATAACTCCCGAGACCCGTCAACCGACAGGATTACTGGCGGGTTGGGACTGAGACGAGAGTTCCGGCAAGGCGATGCAGAGCATCGTCGATGGCGAAAGGGATCTTCGTCTCGAAGGCGTGACGTGG
>JBBWWE010000200.1:0-3091 GCA_050256595.1 Planctomycetota bacterium | reverse complement strand
CGGTGCAGCTTCCATCGGGGATGTGAGAATCTTCCAACCCGACCCGAACATCATCTGGGTCGGAACGGGCGAAGAATGCGGTCGCAACTCATCGGCGTGGGGCAACGGAGTCTACAAATCGGTCGATGGCGGAGAGACCTTCACTCACATGGGTCTCGCCGACACCTATACCATCGGCTCGATCCTGACCCATCCGACCGACCCGAAGATCGCCTACGTTGCGGCACTCGGTTGCATCTGGGGAGAGGTCGGAGACCGAGGTTTCTTCAAGACCACAGATGGAGGAGAGACCTGGACCAAACTCGAAGGCGGATTGCCAGCGGACAGGCGCACCGGTGCCTGCGAGGCGGTGATGCACCCGGGGGACCCCGAAACGGTCGTCGTCGCATTCTGGGAACGCCGTCGCAGACCCTACCGCCTCGATAGCGGTGGTCCCAACGGTGGCATCTTCAAGACCACCGATGGCGGAGCAAACTTCACCAAACTGACCGAAGGGCTGCCCAAAGGCGAATCGGGCAAGATCGGTCTGGCCATCTCGCGGAGCAATCCACAGGTCTTGATGGCGCACTACGAACACGGCCTCCAGCTGAGGCGCGACGATCCCGATTACGAGGACATGACCAAACTCGGATCGGGCATCTATCGCTCGGAGGATGGTGGCACCACCTGGACCTACAAGAACCGCTATTTCAGCCGACCCTTCTATTACCAGCATCTCGCCATCAGTCCGCTCGACGATCAGTTCACCTACCACTTCAACATCGGCTTCTCTTATTCCGAAGACGGGGGCACCACTCTTCAGCGATTCCGTGGAGGCGGTCATTGCTGGCATGCCATCTGGCTCGATCCGCACAACAAGAAAAGGTTCTGGCAAGGCAACGATGGTGGCCTTTACCTCACCCACGACGGCGGCAAGAGCTGGCAATCCTTCAAGAACATCAACGCGACCCAGTACTACGCCGTCGGAGTCGACAATCGGGATCCCTATTACGTCTACGGCGGACTGCAGGATGCCGGCACCTCCGGTGGTCCTTCGATGACACGGGCTCGTGGGATCTACACCAATGACTGGTTCAACATCAGTGGTGGCGATGGTTATCACGTCCAGCCAGATCCGGTCGACTGGCGAACCGTCTACTCCGAACCCCATCCCGGAAACTCGGGAGGGCGCATCCAGCGCATGAATGTCGAGACGCGCCAGCGCACCGGAATCCGACCCCAGAAGGGTTCGAACATCGTCAACTACGACGATTACATCACCCCACAGATGGAGGCACTGCAGATCGAGAAGGGCTGGGGCGAATCTCCGGGACGCGGTAGCGGGGCATTCCGGTGGAACTGGAGCAGCCCCATCGTGCTGTCGCCGCATAACCCACGTACTGTATTCTTTGGTGCCAATTACCTGTTCAAGACCACCGACCGTGGTGATAGCTGGTATCTGATCAGTCCGGATCTGTCGAAGAACGAGTATCGCAAGACCATCAAGGAGTCCGGCGGTCTCACACCGGACCACAACCCCGGGGGTGGCGCAGAGTTCTTCGGAACCATCATCACCATCGCCCAGTCTCCGGTCGATTCGGAAGTCATCTGGGCCGGAACCGACGACGGCAACGTGCAGATCACCCGCGATGGTGGCAAGACGTGGTCAAACGTGGTCGATCGCATCACTGATTTGCCTCACCATGATCTGTGGGTCAGCCGTATCGAGGCATCCCACTTCGTAAGAGGGCGCGCCTACGTCTCCATCGATGGACATCGCAGCGCCGACTTCCGTCCGTGGATCTTCAAGACCGAGGATTTCGGTCAAACCTGGACCAAGATCACCAGCAACATCCCCTCCCATCATCCCATCTACGTGATCAAGGAAGATCGGAAAAACGAGAACCTGCTCTTCTGCGGCAGCGAGTTCGCACTGTTCTACTCGATCGATCAGGGCAGCAGCTGGCATCGTTTCAACCAGAACCTACCGACAGTTGCTGTGCATGATCTGGTGATTCATCCACGCGATCCCGACATCATCATCGGTACTCACGGCCGAGGGATCTGGATCCTCGACGACATCTCCGGTTTGCAGCAGATGACGCAAGAGATTTCCGATTCGGTCGGACACCTGTTCGAAAACGAGATCGCCACACGCTGGCTCTCGATCGATCCGATGGGCCGGGGTGGTACTTTTGCGTTCATCGGCGAGAACCCGACCAAGAACGCCGTGATCAATTACTACCTGCACCCGGTCGTTGCCGGAGAAGAGAGCGTGACCATCAAGATCACCGATGTCACCGGCAACAACACGCGCAGTTACACCATCGAGAAACCGAAGCCCGGAATCGCCAAACTGATCTGGGATATGAGATTCGATCCGCCACCTCCGCCTCCGGCAGAAGAGGGGGAATCAGAAAGACCTCGTCGAGGAGGAAGAAGACGCTCCGGACCTCCTGCCGGTCCGGGAACTTACCGGGTCGAGTTAACCGCGATGGAAGAGGTCTTCACTGGCATCATCGAGGTGCGTCAGGACCCGATGTTGCCGCCTCCCTTCAAGGTCCCGAACTAACCGATGAAAAGCGCGGTCGCCATCGTCCTGGCCATCCTGGTGGTGGGCATCGCGTGGACCCTGTGGCCGGATGACGAGCAGCGGGCCGCCACGTTGGTTCATGATGGAGCGCCGTCCTGGTCACCCGATGGGTCAACCATCGTCTATCACTCCGACCGGAACGGAAATGGCGAGATCTACCAGATGAAACGCGATGGCACCGAGAACAAGCAACTGACTGACCACCCTGCAAGTGACGGTTATCCATGCTGGTCTCCCGACGGCAGCCAGATCCTGTTCGACTCCGAACGCGCCGGCAACTTCGATATCTGGGTGATGAATGCCGATGGTTCCGATCCACGGCAGTTGACCGACAGCCCTGGTAAAGATCTTGCCGCCGCCTGGTCTCCCGACGGCAAGCAGATCGCCTTCATGTCTGATCGGGTCGGTGCCTTCCAGATCTACGTGATGAATGCCGATGGAACCGACCAGAAGCGGATGACGATGATCTACACCAACTGGTTTCCGCGATGGTCTCCCGATGGCAAACGACTGGCATTT
>JBBWWE010000199.1:0-5381 GCA_050256595.1 Planctomycetota bacterium | reverse complement strand
GATTTGTGCTTTTGAGGGGATCCTTCGCTGGCCTAAAAAACGCAGTGACAAAGAGACTGTAGTCCAATGGCTAGCCACAAAATTTGAGCTCGATAAGAAGTATTCCGAAAAAGAAGTAAACGAGATTATCCACCAGCACCATTCATTTGCCGATATTGCTCTTTTGAGGCGAGAACTGATCTCTAGAAATTACTTACTGAGGAAAACTGATGGTTCTCAATACTGGAAACCAAATCAGTAATCATTCCTCTTCAGCACTGACATCAAATTCCTGTAGCCAGTAATCGACCTGCTTCTTGCTCCTCGGAGCCGCCGGTTTTCCTGTGGCTTCCCCCGGCTTCGATTTTCTGCCGCCGCCCCCCTTGAGAACCAGTTTTCGGAATTCGCTGCAGGAAACCCACTCGAGGCCTGCCCCCCCCAGACGCGAACCGATGTCAGATCGATCATCGGTGACGACACGAACAGTACCCGTGCCACCTTTTTCGCGTGCCAGAGAGAGCACCCGATCATCGGCAACTTCCCCTCGCCTGGCGATGGAGCTCTCTACCCCGCTACGCTGGGGCATCGATGCACCACCGTCATAAACAACTTCAAAGGTCTGGTCGGAACCGCGAAGGCGGGATAACTCATTTTCGAGCAACTGGCGTGCAGCTTCGAATCCACTCTCCTCCATTCTCTGGCGAAACTGAGGGTCAGAATGGATGAGATTGTTGCCATCAACAATCCAGTGAATCAAAGGCCCTCTAATCGAAGTCGAAGATGGAAGGCGGTTTCTTGTTCGGATCGTCCTCTGCCTTCTTGAGGCCCTTCTTGAACATATCGTCGAGCCGCTCCTCCTTGCCCTCTTCGGCAGCTATCCCTTCCTCGAAGACTTTCTGAGCCTTGTCCGGTCCGGCGGTAGCATCCTTGACGGCATCCTCGAATGATCTGGTATTCCCGTCGGCATCCTTCGAGACGCTATGGAAGATCCTCCTGGCACGGGGATCGATGGTGAGAACCGTCTTGCAATCGGGACATTCCACCTCGAACAGGCCATCGGGTCGATTTGACATCGATCATGCCTTTCCATAGATCAGATTGAGAACCTCGTTCCTGGTGGCAAGATTTTCTCGCATCACCCCGCGCATCGCGGAAGTCGTCATCATACTGCCGGGCTTCTTCACCCCTCGCATCGTCATGCATGTGTGGGTCGCCTCGAGAACCACAGCTACACCCTTGGGCTCCAGTTTGTGGCTGATGAGATCGGCGATCTGTGCGGTCAGTCTCTCCTGGATCTGAGGCCTCCTGGCAAAGTGCTCGACCGCCCGCGCGAGTTTCGAGATTCCAACGATCTTGCCATCGGGAAGATAGGCAACATGAGCCTTGCCGGTGAATGGCATCAGATGATGCTCGCACAGCGAGAAGAAAGGGATGTTCTTGAGCAGAACGATCTCATCGTAATCCTCGTAGAAGACGGCACTGATAACATCTTCACTGGCCTCGTGCATCCCCCCGAAGATTTCCTGGTACATCCGTGCAACCCGATGAGGAGTGGCCAACAATCCCTCACGGTGAGGATCTTCACCCACTCCCTCGAGGATCAACCTCACTCCTTCGTGAACCTTTTCCTCGTCGAAGTTGCCGGGCACATCCACCAAATCACTCCCATCCGGGCTGCAGGTCGATCCGACCGGAAAGAGAATAGAAAGCGATGGGATTATCCCAGACGATTTTCCGGATCACGTCTTCGGGAAAACCTTCGCGCCTCATCCGCCACACGGTTCTGGGAACGCTCAGGGGATCGGACGGCCCCCAGTCACAGGACGAATTGACCATCATCCGTTCCGGTCCATGCTTCTCGAAGATCGCGGCAGCTCGTTCAGGACTCAGTTTGGTCACGGGATAAACGGTATGGCCGCACCAGAATCCATTTTCAAGACTCGCGTCGATGGTCTCCTCGGTGTTGTGATCCATCAGGATTCTGGTCGTATCCAACCCCATGTCCTGGATGACCTTGATGGTCCGGAGCGTTCCCTCCAGTTTGTTGCGATGGGGTGTATGAATCATCACGGGTAGTCCGGCATTGAACGCCATCTCCAGTTGCTTGCGCAGGATCACTTCTTCCTCGTCGGTGATGAGATCGAATCCCAGTTCGCCTACGGCAACGACCGAAGGATGTTGGAACCACTCCTCCATCTTGGTGAGAACTTCGTTGGCCAGATCAAGATCATTGGCCTCTCGAGGATTCACTCCGATGGTACAGAAATGCTGGATGCCATACTCGGCAGCTCTCTCTCGCTCGAATCCAGTGATGTGATCGAAGTAGTCGTAGAATGTTCCGGCATACTTGCGCGGTTCGCCGAGCCAGAATGACGGTTCGGTGATGGCAACGACACCAGCCACCGCCATTCTCTCGTAATCATCGGTGATCCGAGAAATCATGTGGCAGTGCGGGTCAAAGAGTCTCATGGCAGTCGCCTTTCCCCCGGGCACACTTCAGCAGCCCGAGACTGACCGTGCATGGTACCGGATGAGTTCGGCGCTTGGGAAGCGTTCCAAGGTGCTCCTGGAGCGAGAATTCGGCCCCGCAGAGACGTCATCGGTCTGATATCGACGCCACTCAGGTTTGCTGATGTTCCAACCAGCGTTCTGCATCCATGGCCGCCATACAACCGCTACCTGCAGCGGTAATCGCCTGACGGTAGGTGAAGTCCTGAACGTCTCCACAGGCGAATACGCCCTCGAGGCTGGTCTTCACCGAATCGTGGGTCTTGATGTAGCCATTCTCGTGAAGATCGATTTTTCCCTCGAAGAGCTGGGTATTGGGAATATGCCCGATAGCCACGAACAGACCGGACAGTTCCACGGTGCTCTTCTCGTTCGATTTCAGGTTCTCGACCTCGACCCCGCACACCTTGCCGTCCTTCTCGAGCACCTCGGTGATCGCGGAATCCCACATGAACCCGATCTTCGGATTGTCGAACGCTTTCTGCTGCATGATCTTGGAAGCACGGAGACTATCTCTACGATGAATCACGGTGACCTTGTCGGCGAACCGTGTCAAAAACGTCGCCTCCTCCATGGCAGAATCTCCCCCACCAACGATGGCGATCTCCTGGTCTCGAAAGAAAAATCCGTCGCAGGTCGCACAAGTGCTTACCCCGTGGCCCATCAAACGACTCTCGGCTTCCAGTCCAAGCAACTTGGCACTGGCACCGGTCGAAATGATGACGGTCTTTGCTTCGACTTCCTGAGCGGTACTCTTCACCTTGTAGGGGTGGTTCGAAAAATCGACCTCGACCACATCCTCGTAGACCACCTCGGCACCGAATCTTTCCGCCTGTTTCCTGAAGCTGTCCATCAACTCCGGCCCCATGATGCCTTCAGGAAATCCTGGATAGTTCTCGACATCGGTTGTGAGCATCAACTGGCCACCGCTGAGTGAACCCGCAAACACCAGCGGATCGAGTTGTGCTCTGGCGGCATAGATAGCCGCTGTATATCCTGCAGGTCCTGATCCTATGATCACAACTTCCCGTACCATCGATGTTCCTCATTTCGGTACCGTTTGCACCAGTTGCTGAGCTCGCGCTGTGCTGTGCCGGATCGGACTCGAGGACCAATCCCGGGACGCGGGCGATTATTGCCCGAATCGCCGGCGATTTCCTCGAATCCGGCCATAATTTTGGCTTCAAGCAGAAACCGAACGGCAAGTTTCGGGGTTTGATGAGGGTACAGTCCGGCTTTTTGAGGAAAACGGTGCACCAGGTGTGTCTGCCTAGGCACCACAACTCAAAAGGGACTCTGCAGGTGCTTGCTTTCTACGAAGACCTTCGTACAATGCGCACCCTGGAGCGGAAGGAACCACAACGACACCACGTAAGTGGCTCATGGCATGACTCACAAGGCGTATACTCGGGAGGCTCCGACAGGTTGAGCGTGGTAAAAACAAACGGCTTGAAAAACCAGGGAGATTCTCGTTACTTGAAGGACGACGCTGATGGATGCTGGTCTGCTGAACAACAGAGCCGATGTAATTTGCACAAGGAGAAACCGATGACAGACTTTTCGATGAAGAGATCTCTTCTCACCGCGGCGATGCTTGTGGCTTTCGGATGCCTGTGTTTCAACACATCGGCACTTTCACAGGTTGACGAAGTAGATCCAGCGATAGAGACCGAATCGGAATCGAAGATCGGCCCCATTCCGACGATCAGCCTCGGCGATGAGGACCTTGATGCCGACTACGCCAGGTTCCTGGAATTGATCGAAGAAAAGGAATATTCACGGGCCTTTTCGGTGATCAAGCGAATCAAGGGCAAGGTACGTAAACCAGCCGAGAACATCGCCGAAGCAATTGACCGATGCATGAAGGAAGCCGAGGGGGGTGTGGTGCTGGGGAAGGCGCGAAAGTACGCCGACAAGGACAAGATGAAGCAAGCACTCGCCGTCATCGAGAAGGAAGACCCCAGCGGAGATGCCTTCGAAGGTAGTTTCACCGGCGAAGAATTGTCTCAGTTACGTGAAGAAGCGTTCGATGCCGTGTTCCTGGTTCTCGCCGATTACGAGAAAAAAGGCGAGACCCAGACCAGACAAGCGGATGACGATGAAGAAGGTGACAACGAGGGTGAGGGCCAAGGTCGTGGCCGCGGCGGAAGAGGCCCTGGCAACTCAAAGGTCATCGGCGGCACTCCCGAAGACGGTGATGTCCGCACCGGCAAGTACGCCATGCACTGGCAAACCGGTGATGAAATGAGTTTCCTCGACCTCGGCAAGATCGATGAAGAGATAGATCTGACCGAGTTTCGTTACCTGCGAATCTCACTGCGGTGTGAGGATCCCCGGGCCAAACCCCAGGTGAGGATTCTGTTCGATGTTAATGGTGGCCAACCACGACTTGACCGCGGGTACGGAAGAAGATCGGGGAGAGTGCTCCAGAGGGAGGGTTTCCAGACCGCCGTGGAAGCACAATTCCGCTGGCGGGATCTTCGCATCGATCTCAAAAAATTCTCCGGCAAGGGGGAGGTCGAGTGGGACATGGTCGAGGTTCTGCGCCTGATTCACTCCACTCGGGAGGATGCTCTCATCATGATCGATGATGTCCGTCTGGAGAGACCCTAGATTCCCCTTGTTCAGATTCGCGAGATGGCGATGATCTGATCTCGAAGGGGGTAAGGTTGTCTTCATCGGCTGTCGGAGACCGAGCCCTTCAGCACCTGGTTCTCGATATCCGCTCGAGATGGCAACCTGGTCTGTTCAGGTTTGCCACGCTACTGCACCTCTTCATCTTCACCGCCATCCTGTCTGGCCAAACTTTCCCCGATGAAACCGACGATGAAGTATTCGGTCGGTCGTTCTCGGATTCACCGACAGATCCGCACGACGGTGACGGGACGCCCAGT
>JBBWWE010000198.1:0-4782 GCA_050256595.1 Planctomycetota bacterium | reverse complement strand
TCTGTCCGGAGGAGTCGACTCGGCGGTGATGGCCTCACTGGCGCACCAGTTCCTCGGCCAAGATGCGGTTGCCGTGACCGGGATTTCTCCAAGTTTGTCTCGCCAGGAACGCCAGGCGGCCCAGCAGACCGCTCAGATAGTCGGGATCCGGCACCTCGAGATTGCCACCGATGAACTGGCTCGCCCCGAGTACCGTGCCAATAGCGGAGATCGTTGTTATCACTGCAAGACGGAACTCTACGATGTGATTCACGATGCCGAGGTCTTGCAGGGGTACACCATCGTCGACGGGTCCCAGGCATCCGACGATGTGACCGATCGTCCTGGCATGCGAGCCTCGCGCGAACATGACGTGAAGAGTCCGCTTCGCCATTGTGGTATCGGTAAGGCCCAGGTGCGGGCTCTGGCCCGAAAACGTGGTTTACCCAGCTGGGATCGGCCCGCGCGGCCCTGCCTGGCGAGCCGGGTTCCGGTCGGAACGGAAGTCGATGAGGATTTGCTGAAAAAGGTCGAGGCGCTCGAGGTGGTTCTCTCGGGAGAAGGATTCTCGGTCTACCGGGCCCGCTGTGGCGGATCCAGGGTGGTCATCGAGATCGACGCGCAAGAACTGGCCCAGCACTCCGGAACTGGTTGGCGGCGGCGCCTCGATGCGCTGTGCGTTTCGCTCGGATTCAGCGAGCGCATGCTCGATGCTCGTGGCTACGGTGGTGCTGGTTCGCCTGTACTGGAGTCCCTGTCGAGATAATGGCCCAGGTTGGTACCCGCCCTGGTATTGCGCAGGTTTCGGCTCGCCTCGGGGTGTTCCAGGACGTCTGAGACGATGATTCTTCGGTAAGCAGCGGCCTCTTTGGCTGTGAAGGGCCCCCTCGATTCGAACCTGAGGGCCTTCAATCCGATCGAGACACGCTGGATGAACTTGCGCGACTCTCCTGTGATCCGTAGTTTATAGAGCTTGTGCCGATCCTGTACGGGGCCTCTTGAGGGTTCTGACAGATTCGGTGACGCGGGCCAGACCCGGGAGGATCGGTTGGATCTGCAGATTGCGACCATCGATGGTTCTGCGGGCTGCGGTAAGAGCAGTGTTGCCCGTGAACTGGCGGGTTGCTGCGGTGGCCGTATGTTCTCCAGTGGCCGTGTCTACCGGACGCTGACGTGGTTGGCTCTCGAGCAGGAAGTCGCGTTCCCTGATCGCGACCGCGTGCTGTCGTTGCTGAAAGAACATCGACTGGGAATCGTCGCTTCGAGCGATGCTTTCACCGTTGAGGTGGATGGGGTTGATCCTGGAGATGTGCTGTATTCATCCCGCGTAACCGGGGAGATTCATCACATCTCGGATGACCCGGAGGTGAGGAAAGCAGTGCTCACGCTACAACGGAGCCTGCCTACCGATCGGCCAGTGTTTGCTGAAGGGCGAGACATGGGAACCGTGGTGTTCCCGGATGCTCCGGTGAAGATCTTTCTCACCGCTTCTGTCGAGGAGCGGGCGAGAAGGAGGCAACTCGAGTTTCGAGAGAGTCTCGGTGAAGAGTTTTCGCTTGAGGAAGTGCAGGAAAAACTGCTCAGGCGCGACAAGTTTGATAGCGAGAGGGACATCTCGCCATTGAAGGCGGCGCCTGGTGCTGAACGGATCGATACCACCAGTCTCTCGGTCGAGGAGGTGGTTTCGAAGATCATGGAGAGGATTCCACGGGATTGGAGCCGGGGGGCAACTGGTTCTACCTCCTGATGCGCGCTTTGGCGTGGCTAGGTTGTCGGATTTTATTCCGGCACCGGGGGGTTGGTGTGGAAAAGGTGCCCACGACGGGACCGTTTCTGCTGGCCGTGAACCATGTCAGCAACCTCGATCCAGTGCTGGCGGGAATCGTATTGAAGAGGCCGCTGGCTTTCATGGCGCGCGGGACGCTTTTCCGTCCTGCACCCATCGGCTGGATCCTGAGAGGGTGTAACGCTCTCCCTCTCGAGCGAGAAGGGATCGGGATCTCCGGATTCCGGGCAGTTCGCGACCACCTTTCGCTCGGTGGGGGTGTACTGGTTTTTCCCGAGGGAACCCGTAGTCGTGATGGACGACTCGGTAAGTTCAAGGCAGGTGTGCTTCGACTCGCTCGCTTCGGCGAGATCCCTGTGGTCCCGGCGATGATCGTTGGTAGCGACAGGGCTCTGGGGAGAGGGAAGTGGATCCCGCGACCGATCCGGACCGAGATCCGGTTTGCGGACGCCATCGAGTTTGGCCAGGATGAGTCCGATGCGGAGGCGTTGCAGCGATTGAGGGAGGCGATGCTCGATCTTGTCGGAGAGTCAAAGGGCTCCGCCGGATCAGCAGCCCGGGAACAGTGACCGAGTGAATGGACCGGAGAAACGGGTGGGCGGAGGTCGCCTGCTGGTACTCCGGAGAAAACAAGGATTGGCGGCTGAGAGCCGAGGACGGGCACGAAGGTCGAGCCCGGGTTCCACGCAATCCGTAACCCGAAAGAAGAGGCCTTTTCATGGCCAAACCAGAACTACTCAAACAGTTTGAACTCCGGGGCGAGCCCCTGGAGGAGAAAGTTCTCGAATATCTCGATGGCGAATCGTTGGATACCGTCGATGAGATCCTGCGCGAATCGGTGGTCGATTTTGAGGAAGACAAGATCATCGTCGGCAAGGTGGTGAGTGTCAGCAGTGATTGGGTCATCGTCGATGTCGGCTACAAGGCAGAGGGCGAAGTTCCTATCAGTCACTTCGAAGGTGCAGAGGTCAATGCTGGTGACGAGGTCGACGTCCTCATCGAGGAAGTCGACGAGATCGACGGCAGGATCATGCTCTCGAAGCGCAAGGCCGATCGCATCAAGGGCTGGGAAAAGGTCGTCGAGACTCACAACGAGGGCGATGTTGTTACTGGTCGCGTGATGCGGAAAATCAAAGGTGGCCTGCTGATCGATATTGGTGTGCCGGTATTTCTCCCCGCTTCCCAGATTGCCATCCGGAGAGTCGGGGACGTGGCAGAGTTTGTTGGTCGCGATCTGGAATGCAAGATCATCAAGATCGATGAGCCACGGATGAACATCGTCGTCAGTCGTCGGAAACTCCTCGAAGAGCGTCGTGACGAGATGAAATCGAACCTCCTGGGCGAGATCGAACTCTCTCAAGTGCGTAAGGGGATCGTCAAGAACATCACTGATTTCGGCGCGTTCGTTGATCTCGGAGGGATCGATGGATTGCTTCACATCACCGATATGTCCTGGGGTCGTATCAATCATCCCAGCGAGATCTTGACGGTGGAGCAAGAGATCGATGTCAAGGTTCTCAAGATCGACAAAGAACGCGAGCGGATCTCGCTCGGGTTGAAGCAGACTCAACCGAGTCCCTGGGACGACATCGATGAGCGTTTCCCAATCGGTGCCAAGATCAGCGGCAAGGTGGTCAACGTTCTCTCCTACGGTGCGTTCATCGAACTGGAAGAGGGGATCGAGGGACTCGTTCACGTGTCCGAGATGTCCTGGACTCGCCGCATCGCCAACCCGAAGGAGGTTGTCGAGGAGGGACAGGAAGTCGAAGTGGTGGTCCTGGAAATCAAGAAGGAGAAGCAGGAGATCAGCCTCGGAATGAAACAGGTCGAGGTGAATCCGTGGGAGATCGTTGCTCAGAAGTATCCCGTTGGGCATTACATCAGCGGCAAGGTACGCAACCTCACCAACTACGGTGCCTTCGTCGAACTCGAGGATGGCATCGATGGCCTGTTGCATGTCAGCGATATGTCCTGGACCCGCAAGATCATTCATCCTTCAGAAAAAATCGATAAGGGTGACGAAATCCACGCGGTGGTTCTCGAGGTGGATCAGGATCGCAAGCGAATTGCTCTAGGACTCAAACAGATGGAAGAGGATCCGTGGGTCCGGGAGATTCCAGAGACTTATTCGGTAGGGACCGTGGTTCGCGGCACCGTTACCAAGACCACAAACTTCGGAGCCTTTGTCCAGATGGAAGAAGATCTGGAGGGATTGCTTCACATCTCCGAACTGTCGGAGGAAAAGGTGGAGACACCGGAAGAAGTGGTTCAGATCGGCCAGGTCATCGATGTGAAAGTGATCAAAGTCGATGATGAAAATCGCAAGATCGGTTTGAGTCTCAAAGAGGTTACCGAGGAGGAGAAAAGCCAACTGGCGGCTCTCTACGCCGAAGCTGCAGAGGGTGAATCACCGACGACCCACGGCTCGGTACCTGAGAACATTCCCGATGAGATCCCCGATCTCGAGAAGATGGAGAAAGAGTCTGCCGATGCCATCGCTGAAGAATTAGCGGAGGCGGAGCAGGATTCTGAAGAAGCTCAGGGAACCGAAGCACAAGAAGCTGACCAGAACAAAGCCTCTGCTGATGCTGCTGAAGAAGAGGCCACTGAAGAAGAGGCCGCTGACGAAGAAGCGGCTGAAGAAGAGGCCACTGACGAAGAGGCGGCTGACGAAGAGGCCACTGAAGAAGAAGCCACTGAAGAAGAGGCCACTGAAGAAGAGGCCGTTGAAGAAGAGGCTGCTGAAGAAGAAGCCACTGAAGAAGAGGCCACTGAAGAAGAGGCCGTTGAAGAACAGGCTGCTGAAGAAGAAGCCACTGAAGAAGAAGCCACTGACGAGCAGGCGGCAGAGGAAGAGGCGGCTGGCGAAGAGGCGGCAGAGGAAGCAGCAGATGATGCTGACAGCGACGAGCCAGATGAAGAGTCCAAGGATTCTTAGGATTCCGATGGCCTTCTGTCCAACGAGGGTGCGACGGTACCAGAGCCTTCTGTTCGGGGGGCTGTGGTTGATGGTGTTT
>JBBWWE010000197.1:0-3908 GCA_050256595.1 Planctomycetota bacterium | reverse complement strand
AGTGAAATGGCTGTCGCGGCAGCAGAGCTCGTCGATGGCTCGCTCGGAATCCTTCAAGAACTACCCCGTGCATTCATCGCGTCATCGATCGCCGTGATTTGCGGCTGGCGACTCGCTGATGGTGGCCATCGATGGGGTCTGCTGCTGCTTTGTTTGCCCACCGTCTTGCCCGGCAGTCTGGGTGCAATCGCATTGGTACAGGTGGTCAGGCCCTCGTTGCCTGCGGTGGTGGACGATCTTCCCGTCCTGTTGACACTGGCACAGGCCTGCAAGTTGGGTGCTGTTGGCGCTGCAGCAGGTCTCATCGCTTCACGCGTGATTCCTCTCTCGGAATCGAACTCATCGCGATTTCTAGTGCCGATAGCGGGCCGCTGGAAGGTTCGTTTTGTGCGCGCGCTCCCGGTCCTGGTGCCGGCTGTCGTGGTAGGAGTGGCTCTGGTGATGGGCGAAGTGGAAGCGAGTTTATTGATGGCTCCTGCAGGGCATCCTTCCCCGGCGCTGGAACTGCATCAGTTGTTACACTTTCGTAACGACGAGCAAGCAGCGAGGATTGCCCTGTTGCTGGCGCTGCTCGGATCGGCGCTGGCTGCCATGGTGGTGGCCCCTTTACGGAGGAAGGAAAATTGATGCAAGCCGATGTGCCGGCTCTGGAAGTGGCAGATCTGATCGTGACCCGTGGAAGCCAATCCATCGGTCCGGTGACATTCCAGCTGGCGATTGGCAAACAACTCGTGCTCACCGGGCGTAACGGCATTGGCAAGAGTAGCGTGCTGCAAGCGGTTGCCGGACTGCTTCCTGTTGCCTCGGGGGTGATGCGGATCTGCGGCGAGTCGATGTTGTCTCCTTCGGGGGGTGTAGAACCATGGCAAAGAGGCATCGCCTGGCTGGGTCAAGAACGAGGGCTCTGGCCTCATCTTTCCATTGAATCGCAGTGCCGACTGATGGCTCGAGATGGAGGCAAGAGCGCTGAACAGATCGTGATAGCGGCACGGTTGCTTGGTATCGCTGATCTGATCCAGCGCCGACCCGGCGTCCTGTCTGGCGGTGAGGCGCAGCGCGCGGAACTCCTGCGAACCGTTTCAGGAGGTGGCAGGTTGCTGCTTCTGGACGAGCCCTTCGCGGCCCAGAACCAGGATGGTTGCCGCAGAATCGATGAACTACTGGAGCAGGAATGTCAGGCGGGGAGATCTGTCCTTCTGGCATTACATCAGACGGACTCAGAACGAGAGACACTGGCTCTGGCGGAGCACTAGAAGCTAGTCCTGAAACTTTCCGTCGATCATCGAGAGCAGTCGATCAGCGCGGTTGGCAAGATCCGGATCGTGAGTGACCACCAGGATCGAGGTGCCGAGTTCCTCGTGCAGTTCCCTCAGCAGTAAATGGATGCTTTCGCTGTTTCTTGAATCGAGGTTGCCGGTCGGTTCGTCACACAAAAGTAGCCGTGGGTTGTTGATCAGTGCCCGCGCGATGGCAACTCGTTGACGTTCTCCGCCTGAAAGGGTGCCCGGTGCCTGGTGCTCTCTTCCCGAAAGGCCGACTTGCTGAAGCAATTCACGAGCTCGTGTTTCTACCCCGCTCCGCTTTTTTCGCCACTGGCTTGGTGTACAGCTGACGATGGAAGGGAGCATGATATTTTCCACGACATCCAGATCGTGGAGGAGATGGAAGAACTGAAAGACGAATCCGATGAAGCGGTTTCTGAGATCGCAGCGACTCTGTTCCGTCATGCCTGGTGATTGCCAGGTCGACTCTCCATCCCTGTAGATGAGTTCGCCGCAAGTAGGGGTGTCGAGAAGTCCGAGGCAGTGCAGCAAGGTACTTTTGCCGACACCACTGAGCCCTCTTATTGCAACCATTTCGGATTCGTGAATCTCGAGATCGAGTCCTTGAAGTACCGCGAGAGTCTTGTTGCCCGCGAGGGTGAAATCCCGTTGCAGGTTCCGGGCGATCAGCACAGGCAGGGAGGAAATGGGATTATTCATGATGCAGTGCCTTGATCGGATCGCGTCGACCAGCCCACAGAGCCGGGAAGAAACTGCCGAGGAAACCGAAAACTAGTGTCGGGACGCAGACCAGAGCGACATCCTGCCAGCGCATCAGTGCAGGGATTCGTTCGAGGTAATAGATGTCAGGAGGAAACAGTTGAAGTCCCGTCAAATCGCGGATCGTGTCGTGGACACGGTTGATATTCTCGACCAGCAGCCAGCCGCCGAGCAGGCCCAGGATGGCTCCCGTGATACAGAGCAACATACCCTGGCGTAGCACCAGCAGAATCACTCCATTTCTGGAAGCTCCGAGTGCACGCAGTACCCCCAGATCGCGGTTTTTTTCGATCACCAGCAACATCAAGATGAGGAAGATCATGGCCGCAGCGAAGGCAACGATCAGGAGCATCATGGCGGCGATAATTCGTTTTTCGATCTCTACTGCCTGGAGCAAATTTTCTCGCTGATTCTCCCAGGTCAGCACTTCCAGGGGACGCCACGGGATGGCCGTTTCATCGATAGTGGAAAGTTCCATTCTGCGGGAGATCTCTGCCTCGATCTGTTGTTTGGCGACCGCGGCGAGCGAGTAGTCCTCGAGGCGGACGGATACGCCGCTGATCCTCATGTCCTGTGCTTCTTCATCCCATAGATCGAGCATCTCCTGGAGGGCACGGATGTCGGCATATGCCCACCTTTGATCCTGCTCGTAGACTCCTGATTGAAATGCACCGACCACCATGAATTTGCCGGTACACGGTTCGAAGGTGACTGGAGAGTAAGACGAGAGCTGGACCACGTCGCCCATCGCCAGTCGCCCACTGCGTAGGGCCTCGATGCCCACCACAAGTGCTTGTGGTGGAGATTCCTCATCGAACCCTTCACCTTTTTCCTTCCAGCGAAGGATCAGCCGCCTTCTTTCCAGCGAGAAGGTCTTGTCGATCTCTTCAGCACTACTGGGTGGGCGGTCATCAGGAAGCAACTTGTAGGGATCTGCCAGCAACTGATCGATTTCATCGTCATCGAGCAAGTAGAGACCCAGATCGGTGACTTCAGATTCTTGAACAGGTTCGATTCCGCGCAGCAGGCAGTGGTCGAGCCGGGTGACCTTGTAGATCGCCAGGGTTTCGACAAAAGGGCTGGCTGCCTTGACTCCCGGCTGCGAGCGGATGGTCTCGAGGATCTGATCCTCGCCGACCAGACCCTGCAGCGCTCCTCCCTTGACTACCAGGTGAGAGAGACTGCCGCGGATCCGTTCGCGCATCTCGAGTTTGAAGCCTTCCATCACCGCCAGTACGGAGATCAGCGAGAAGACACCCAGTGCGACCGCAACGGTTGCAGCCCACGGAGCCCAGCGACGGCAGAGGTATCGTCTTGTCAGGAAACTGTGGTATTGCAATCCAACTCCAGGATTCGAGACCGCTTCGATCTACCCTCACCGGGACGAGTATACAAGCGGGCTTATAAATCAGGGAGTTATCACAAGGTCTTTTCTGGGAAAGACTTGGCCTGTCAGAGGGTGAACTAATCCCGGTCTCATGATTCGCTATAGGGGGCCAATTGTAGCGGTTAGAATGCACGTTGCCCATCGGGGGGATCATGAGGGGAATCGAATCCTTGCGGCATTTTTCCGCTTGTCCCGTGGAAACAATGTTCTCCCTGGTTGCCTAGTCTAGTTTCAACTCGGCGTGGTCTGGACGCTCCCTTTCGGAGCAGTTACATGCTCAAGGCCTGAATTCGATGGCCCTGGGAGTTCTCTGACCCGCGATCGATGATCAGTCCAACGGGTTGTGATCTTGAATTGGATCGAGGTGAGATCGTGCAAGTTCGCCAGGTTCCTGTCGACGGGTACGAAAAGGTAGTGGTAGCCGAGGACCAGGATTCCGGTCTTCACGCCATCATCGCGATTCACGATACCACCCTCGG
>JBBWWE010000196.1:0-9862 GCA_050256595.1 Planctomycetota bacterium | reverse complement strand
CTGGCGATCTCTTCCAGGAAAGGAGAACTCGGTGGAATCGCCGGATTGACCACCACCCAGTCACAATCGTCCAGATCCTCGCTCTTGTGCCCGCCGAATGTTTTTCGGTGAAGATCGATACCTTCGAGTTTCGCCAGAGAGGCGGCCAGTTGTTTCTCCGGGGCATTCTCAGAGACGGATACTTTTGCCCCGCGGGAGACGAGGAACCGAATCAGATCAGTACCGCCGCCATGACGACCGAGACCCAGGACCAGAACGCGAAGGCCCTCCAACTGGTCGTGATTTCGATCGGGAGAATGGAACAGTAGGCTCATCGGAGACTCATCAGGGATCTTCGGGGGGATCATCGAGCGGACTGGCAACACCAAATCCGCGGGCGCTGGAACGGAATCGTTCTGACAGTGCATCTAGGTCCTGCGGCTTGAGTACGAAGACTTCCTCGTGAATTACTTCCAGTGTCCCGGGCCAGAGTATCTCCGAGACGAAATCGAGCGGGAATCGCTGATACCAGGGCGGAGTCAACTTCACGATCCTGCGTTGCGGAGCCAGGGATCGTTCGCCTCGTTTCTCATCCTCTTCCATCCGGACGAGCAAGTCGCGATTGCCGTAAAAATCGAAAGGAATTGTTACTGGCGAAGTCCCCACGTCGACACCATCGATGAAGACTTTTGCTCCTACAGGTTCTGTACGGATGACCAGGAATCGATCGACACAGCCAGTGCACAGCAACAAGAAGGAGAGGATCCACAATGACGATGCCCATCTTGCAATCGAGTCAGGTGTCCGCGGGCACGAGTTCTTCTTGAGCATAAAAATCCTCCGTGGGGATCGTAACGGGGGCGGGCGATCGGTGCCACGTCCCTGGCATCGAGAAGTGACAGGCGCTGTCGTTCCCTGGACTGATCTTGCCTGTTACGGTGCCCCGAAGAAAGAACTCGAGGAAGAGGTCTAGATGACTCAGTGGTGGCGGAAAGAGGGATTACCTTTCCAGTGCACACAGTGTGGAAATTGCTGTCGTGTCGAGGGCTACGTGTGGGTTGAGCAGGAGGACATCGATAAACTGGCGAAGTTGCTCGAGATCACTCCGGCTACCTTCGAAAAGCAATTTGTAAGGCAGGTGGGACACAAACGTAGTCTCATCGAGAAACCCAATTTCGAGTGCATCTTCTGGGAAGACGGTTGCAGCGTCTATCCTGCTCGTCCACCCCAGTGCAAATCGTATCCGTTCTGGTCCGAGAATCTGGAATCTCTCGAGGCCTGGCTCGATGTCGTCGAGGAGTGCCCAGGGTCGGGAACCGGACCGGTGTACTCCTCAGAAGAGATCGCTGAATTGCTGGGTGGCCGAGGTGAAACAGGAAAGAAGGAGTCATGACAGGACGTAGTTGCTGCCTGGTGACTCTGGTTCTCGTTTGCTCCTGCCAGGTGCCGCAAGAAAAACCGTTGTCGGAGCGCGAAGCGACCAGGAATCCTGCCAGAGAGTCGGAATTGTTGCCTGCAAGTGCCAGGGAGCGAGTGAAGGCACTGTCGCTCGAGTTGCTCGACAAGGCTGAAGATGAGCGGAGCCTGCAACTTTTCTTGCTCGAGAAGATGTTACGGAATCCCGAGATGGAGATCCGGCTTCGTGCTTCCCGGGTTGCCGGGAGGATTCGATTCAAGCCAGGAGTCCCCGTTCTCATCGAGGTGGGCGAGCAGGAGAGAACCCCGCAGGTGCTCCAGGAAATCGCCTTCGCGCTGGGACAGATCGGCGATGGTCGCGCTTTCAGGTTTTTATCGAAACTGGCACAAGACGCCGAGTATCAGGAAGTTCGTGTCCGCGCTGTCACTGCACTGGGAAGAATCTCCGGTCAAGATGAACAGGGTATTGAGGTGGCGCAGCAGGCAGTTGATGCATTGCTCCCCCTGCTGCAACAGGAGACTTCTTTTCGTCTCGCCCGGGAGGCGGCACTTTCTGTATGGCGACATGGAGAGGCAGCATCTCGTGCGATTCCCGCTCTGGCAGAACGACTACACCCGGGGTCGCCAGGAGTTTTCTCCCCCTATCGTCCGGGGACCCCATATGCGGGTGTAGAGGAAGATCCGTGGCCCTATGCCTATGCCCTGATGAAAATCGATCATGGCGACACGCTGGAACCGTTGCGTCGGTCGCTGGTTCATCGCTCGGGGCTGGTGCGGACCTATGCGGCCTGGGGGTTGAGACAACCACTCGATTCACAGGCGCTCGATGGTCTCGATGGATTGTTGCTCGATCCGAACAGTCCCTGGACCGCCAGGGTCGAGGCCTTGCGCACCATCGGAAAGATGCGGGAGAAGAAATGGGGTCGCACCGGACGAGCTCGAGATGTGTTGTTGAGACATTTGATCCAGGAACAGCATCCGCTGGTTGCGCCGGTAGTGGTCGAGAGTCTCGGTATGGGGGCCACAGACATCGAGCTGCCCTTCATCATCGGATCGCTTGATCTGCAGCGATCCGATGCCGTTCGCGCTGCAGCAGTGGGTGCGCTTGCGGGGGCGGCACGGCAAGGGCTGCTGACTCGCTCTCGTTGTGCTGAGATTTTCGTCGAGTTCATCCGGGATCCTTCGCCATGGTTTCGGGTGGCTTGCGCCACCGCCAGCGCAAGTCTCGGAGATGAGGGGTTCATCGCTCTGGAGAATTATCTTCAGGATCCTGATCGGCGCGTTCGGTCTGCGGCGGTCAGTGGACTGGCCCAGATCGACACGCCTGCAGTAGCGTTGCAGATCCGCTCGGCGTTACACGATGAAGACGTATCGGTGCGTCAGGCTGCTGTCGAACTGGTGGCGGATCGAAAACTTGAGGGGTGGCAGGAACTGCTTCAGCAAACATGGGTGCGCTCCCTCGATGACGAGAGCTGGGAACTTCGAGTCAAGATCCTCGGGTTGCTTGCCGAGACTGCAGCAGGAAAGTTGCTGGCAAAACAATCGCTGGAGGATCCTTTCCGGACCGTTCGGACCGAGGCTGCACGTGTTCTCGGAGTTGCCGTGGTGGCAAGAAAGGGCCGAAGTCCTGCTCCGCGTCTGGTCCCTGAACAGTTGACAGGAGAAGGTCCACCGCGGGTTTTTCTGGAACTGCAGCAGGGAACGTTGGTCATCGAACTCGATCTGGAAGCAGCCCCCCGACACGTCAGCGATTTCATCGCTGGTGCTCGCCAGGGGATTTACGACGGTCGTCTCTTCCATCGGGTTGTTTCGTCCTTCGTCGCCCAGGGGGGAGGTCCGCGAAGAGATGGTTGGGGTGACGAAGGCTGGCATCTAGTCGATGAAATTCATCCCCGTACCTATCGACGCGGCACTGTCGGGATGCCGAAGGCGGGGGACGATACCGGGGGATCGCAGATTTTCATCACGCACTTGCCGACGCCGCACCTCGATGGTCGCTACACCGTGTTCGGGCAGATCGTCGAAGGGATCGATCTTCTGGACCAGATCGTGGTGGGTACGCCGATCTTGCGGATATCGGTCGATGAAAACCGCTTTCGCAGGCGTGTTGCATTCTGACAGGGGCTGACCCACTCCGGGGGGGACGCCATGGGCGCCGATAATCAGCACCGACCCTTTCGTCAGTGCTCTTGAGCCAATTTGAGCAATTGATTCAAGAATGCTGTAACTCCATCCGATCAATTCCTCATGGAGAAGATGCCCCTGCGGGAAGTATCTCCAGAGAGAGGAACGAGTCATGGAGTTCAATAGAAGCGCCTTTTTGTTGCTGATAGTGCTTTGTATCACTGCTGGTTGCGTCACGCAGACGATCCGGCCCATCTCCGAAGCAGTGATCACCGACGATGAACAAGGCCGTTCGACCATCGTCGACGTGAAACTCGAAAAGTATCACAGGCTGGCCGCTGAATACCCGGACAACCCTCGCTATCAGGAGCGCCTGGCGCGTTTCTACTGGGAGAAGTCAGATCATATTCAGGCGCTGAAGGCGCTTGATCGCGCAGAGAAGATCGATCCGGGAAATCCCCGCTATGACTACCTCGCCGGTCAGATTTACGAAGGCATCGGGCATTTTCCCGCCGCCGAAAAATCCTATCTTGCGATGCTGGAAGCTACCGATGAGAAACGGTTCTCCGGGCCGATGCTTCAACTAGCACTGCTCTACATCCAGATGGAACGCATCGACAAGGCGACGATCTATCTGGACAAAAGTCTGGAAGTGGATCCGACCTTCGCCGAGCCGTATTACTGGCTGGGTCGAATTCAATTGACGCAGAACCAGCGCGCCGAAGCGATCCTCAGTTTCGAGCGCTACCTGCGCGTCGGCGGATCGTCGCGGCAGAAAGAAGTACTCAATACACTCCAGGCATTGCAGCCTGATATGCGGATCCACGAGATTCGCTGAAAACGCAGCCCTCTCTTCTCCGGCGGAGGTTCGGTGCATCGCGCCGTGCCTCCGCCGATTCAATTTGAAACATATCCATGAATCGAGAGATGGCGGATTGAGCGGGCAAATCGCCGCTCGCCGGCTTGTGGTTCAATTGAATAGAGCCGGAGGGAACGTGAGTTCCCCCCGACCCGTGAGGAGGTGTGTCTGCCCAATTAACGACCGTAAACCGGTCGAGGTTCCGGGTAATGCGGACATTGGCGTGTCGGTTCGAGCCGAACCTGGTGCCCCTAAACCCCTTTCGTCAAAGGACTCACGAATGAA
Source organism: Planctomycetota bacterium (assembly GCA_050256595.1). GTDB lineage: Bacteria > Planctomycetota > UBA8108 > UBA1146 > UBA1146 > UBA1146. Next base: position 5,199 of record JBBWWE010000196.1, on the reverse strand, counting down.
AACCCCGCTCAGCGGGGTCGCGAAGATGGAGAACCAATCCCCAGGTTCTCTCGACCTCTGACGCCGGAAGTATGTAGGGGGGGATCTCGGTTCGCAAGAACTGGAGGCGAATTGCCTCCGGGTCGTCGGCAAAATAGCGGCAAAAGACGGTACGAGACGAATGGGCGCCTTTCTGGGCTTCCCAGGAGGTTCTGACCAGGGCCAGATCTCCGCTTGAAACCGGCCGATCGAGCGAAAAAACGACCACATCGCCGCTGCGAAAGCACTCATCCCCGACACCCGCCATGGCATCGCCGGCAACACGCAGCGCGAAGGTTCGTTGTGGATCGATGCCGGGCAAACGCAGCCAATCCTCCACCGCTCCCGCCGGGATACCCCTGTCATCGATTTCTTCAGGATAGGCAGTCAATTCGGAAGCGATGAGTGGAATTCCCGGGGGAGAGTCTCCCGGTGGCAGCGACCGCGGTTGGTCCTTCTGATGCGAGGTGATGTCGGAGACGTCCAGAATCTCCTCGACCGAAGCGAGCAAGTCGACCGGTTGCAGGCCGAGAACTCGACACGCTTTACGGATGAAATCGGATTCGAAACCGCTGCGTCTGCCTCCCTCCACCGAGATGCAAAATGCCCGAGAGGTCGATGTCTTGCGGGCAAAATCTTCGACCGTCCAGTGTTTCTGTCGACGAGCCGAACGGAGGATCTTGCCGATGGCACATCTCAACGGAGTTGCAGCGGAACGTGAAAGAGGTCGAATGGTTGAGGAGTCGACTTCTTCGAAGAACTCTGACGGTTTCACTTCGAGCGCTCGAGCGATGCGAGCGAGGACTTCACTATTGACTCGTCTCTGTCCGCTTTCCAGACGACTCATCTGGGATGCGGACAGACCAATGCGCGCAGCAAGGTCCTTGGCGGTAACACCCTTCTCTTCTCTGAGTGTTCGAATCACGTCGCCGATGTTCGACATATCAGATCTCCTCCTGGAAGAAGGTGATCAACAGCATCGTACTCGCGTTGAAGACAGCGTGTGTGGTGATGGATGCAAGCAACTGGCCGCTGCGATGATATAGCCACGCACAGACTCCACCGAGCGCAGCGATCGGTAGCCACGATGCGATGGAATCATGAACCAGGGCAAAAGCGACCGAAGAAACAGCTAGCGCCGCGTAGAGCCCCCAGTGACCGCGCAGCCACCTGAACAGCACTCCGCGAAAGAGGATCTCCTCGGCGACGGGAGCCATCACGATTCCATACAGGAAAAAAGGAATGATCAGTGCCCAATCATGTTGCTGTAGCGCCTGTGCCAGCAACTGGACGCTCTCTTGAGAGTGGATCTCAACCTCGCGGTTCTCGAGGAAAAGTGACCACAGTCCCGCAATGCCGATATGTCCCGGAATCCAGCACAGCAGTGTCAGCACTCCGAGTTTCAGTGCGCCACGGGCATCCCCTCTCGTTCCTAGCCAGAAGGAAACGTCATTTTGTTGAAACACTTTACGAGCGCGATGGAGATAGAAAGCGATGGTGCTGATGACAAGATTGACCAGCGATAGCCCGATGAAAAGGATGGGCTGATGAACTTCAGTTGCAGTTGCATCTTGCGATTCGGGTGAGGGGAGCATGGCGAGGGTGTATATCGCTAACTGGCCCAGCAAGAAGAAGCTGAACAGCAAGAAGACAGAAGAGAGATCCCAGGGAGAAGAATCGTCAGGTGATTGATTTGCAGACGGTACTGATTTGTCGATCGATCGACCCAGAATTCTCAACAGTATTATCGAGACGGAAAGCAGCAACACGAAGAAGATGGCGGATTGAAGATCAGTAACGGCTACCGGTTCTTCGATGACATTCTCCATCACTCGCCGATGACTCCGTCGGTGGGGCTGGAAGCCAGGGCGTAGCGACGCCGTGGAATTCTCCCCGCTCTGGCTGCGAACCAACCCGCATCCAGGGCATGTCTCATGGCGTGGGCCATGGCGATGGGATCCTTCGCGGAAGCGATTCCGGTGTTGAGCAGCACCCCTTCGGCTCCCAGTTCCATGGCGATGGTCACGTCACTGGCAGTCCCGACGCCGGCATCGATGATTACGGGTACATCGAGTTGTTCGATGATGATCGAGAGACTGTTGGGATTGAGGACTCCCTGACCGCTGCCGATGGGTGAGCCTGCAGGCATTACGGAGGTGGCACCTGCATCCTGGAGTCTCAGCGCCAGGACTGGATCGTCGCTGGTGTAGACCAGCACCTTGAAGCCTTCATCGACGAGGATCTGGCACGCTTCGAGAGTTCCTACAGGATCAGGCAGAAGCGTCTTCTTGTCGCCGAGAACCTCGAGTTTGACCCATTCTCCCAGACCCAGTTCGCGTGACAGGTGACTCACACGGATGGCATCTTCGGCATTGAAACAACCTGCCGTATTGGGCAGCAGGAAGTAACGTTCGCGATCGAGTTGCGACAGTAGATTGTCCTTGGCATCGAGATCGACCCTGCGGATGGCGACGGTCACGACCTCGCAACCGGAAGCAGCGAGCGCACCATTCATCGTCTCTGCATCGTCGTACTTGCCGGTGCCAACGAGTAGCCGCGACCGAAAGGTCCTGTCGCCTAACTGGAGAGGTGTTGGTTGTGCAGTGGCTTCATGGGTGGCTTCGGTGTTCAAACTCATCCCCCTCCAACGATGGTCACGACTTCGATGTGGTCTCCCGGTTCGATGACGGTGGTCTCGTGAAGAGAGCGCGCCACGATGGTGCGATTGATCTCCACTGCAACGGCAGTCGGCTCCACCGCAAGTGATTTCACCAGGGCTGAAACGGTGCAATCGACAGCAAGCTGATGAGGTTCACCGTTCAGGCGAACCTCGATCCCGGTATCGGGTGACTGATTTTCGGTCATCTAACTGGACATCCCTCTAGTTGCTGGCACGTGCGAATCGGTAATAGACCTCCAGGGTCATCGCTCCGATGGCGGTGTTGTAGACCCGACCTCCAGCAATTCCCCATTCACCAATTGGATCCCAGGAGCCGTCCTCGCAGCCACCGACTCGCTGGTTGCGAACCAGAGCCTCGATCATCGCCTCGTTCCATTCACGCCACTTACTTCCGCCGATCTGGAACATCGCATAGGTGGCGTAGTACCAGTAATAGAGATTGATCTTCGATTTCCGCTTTCCCTCCTGCGGACGCCAGTTGGGAATCTGATCCATCAGTACCGCTGTCCCCTGTTTGATGGCATCGGTACTGGTCTTTTCTCCGGCAAAGATGCGACACAGAACACCCACCGCTGTCATGCAGGAGAGATCCTTCGAGTAGGGGTAGGGTTCGGGGTAATGCGACTGCAACTGAGAACCGGGGTCTCCAGCGTTTTCGTATCCACAAATTCCATTACGCGGGGACGTGCAGGATGCAAACCACTTCAGCGCTCCCTCGAAGGCCGGGTCGAAGTCCTTCTTGCGGACCTTGATGTAGCGGGACTGGGCGCACACCTTGGAGGTTTTGAGTGCCAGGACCATCCAGCCGGTGACGGAGGTGTCGTTGTGGCCCGCCTGGTAGCCGTACTTCCAGCCATAGCCGGGGTTCTGGGCTCGTAGGCACCACTTGGTGGCGTTCTCCACCGGTTTGGAGAGCTTGATCTTGTCATGCGACATCAGCAGCAACTCGCTCATCGCCATCGTTGCAATGGCGTGGTTGTAGATCCACTCGTCGGTATCTTCGAGGGGTAATCCGAACAGACCGTTCAGTTTCGGATCCGCTCCTTTGATCTGCTGCTCGAGCATCCAGTTCATCGCTTTACGCATGACGACGACGAACTCGGAGAACTCACCGCTTTCGTGGGTGTGCCCGAATCCCAAATAAGCGAGCATCGCCAGCGCGGTACAGCCAACGTCGTAGCCGTCGAAGCCGTCTCCGTCCTCTTTTTCACAGCCGTCAGGTCGCAAGAAACCGTTTGATGACCAGTGGCCATCTGGGTGCTGGTGACGCTTGAGCCACATCAATGCCGCGAGGACCGCACTCTCTGTTGCCTCGCTGCCGCCTTCACGCGAGAGTGAGCCCTTGCCGAAGCGGTTGCCGTAAGCGCCGGCTCCGGCGCCGGTCAATCCAAACGCATCGTTGAGCTGGTTCTTGATGTTCTTGTTGGTCTTGTTCTTTTTCTCACCCTTGGGGGTGCGTGTGATCTTGTCGGGTTTGAGCAACTTGATGGGGTCGGTCTTCTTCTTCTCCAGAATCTCAGGCTTGCGTTCGATGTCTCTCTTCTTGGTCGGATCATACTTGGGAGGTTTGACCTCTTTCTTGACCACCGTCCTGCGTTCTTCTTTTTCCTCGTGAACCTCGAGGATCACGATTCCACCGAGCACGAACAGCAGGATTCCGTGGGCGACCACCGAGATCAGCCAGTAAGGCGTGTTGGTCAGCCAACCGGTATTCGCGGGTTCGTCATCGAACTCGTCATGTTCGTCGTCGTAATGCTCTTCGTTCATCCGTGTTCGCCTCTCCAGAGAGTGACTACTATTCGTCTCGGCCAGGTCACAACCAGCAGGCAGGTCACAACCAGCAGGTCACAACAGTGAAATATAGCCTCGGTTGCCATAATGGCAAGAAGTGAGTTGCCAAATTGGCAATAAAGCACCAGGAGGCCTGAGAGTGCCAGTCATAACCTATTTAAAATAAACAGGATACGGAAATCCAGTGGATCGATTACAGCCAGTCGCGCGGTTGCAGGTAGTCGAGCAATTTTGCCTCCGGAGATCCTGGATCGGCTTCCCAGCCACTTTGCCAGCGAGCCCGCGGAGGCATCGACATCAAGATCGCTTCGGTGCGGCCACCACTCTGGATTCCGAACAAGGTGCCGCGGTCGAACAGCAGATTGAACTCGACATAACGACCTCGGCGGTACAACTGAAACTGCTCTTCGCGATCGCCGTAATCAAGATCTCGACGGCGTCGAACGATGGGCAGATACGCATCGAGGAAAGCCTCTCCGACAGAACATGTGATGGCCATCGAAGCTACGAATCCACCTTCGTTGAGATCATCGAAGAAAACTCCTCCTACGCCACGGGTTTCGTTTCGGTGGGGCAAGAAAAAGTAACGATCGCACCAATCCTTGAAACGCGGATAGAGTTCGTCACCGTGAGGCTCGAGTGCTGTTCGAGCACTGCGATGCCAGTGCTGCGCATCTTCGAGATGTGGGTAGTAAGGTGTCAGGTCGAAG
>JBBWWE010000195.1:0-4172 GCA_050256595.1 Planctomycetota bacterium | reverse complement strand
AGTCAGTGCATCACAGGGCCCGGCGTACATCGCGATGTCAGAGTCAAAATTGACGAGATTACACAGATCGGCCGTCAGCAGCCCATCGGTTGCAGGCGTGAAACTGTACCAGACGTCCTGAACGAACTGGCCGAGGAAAGTGCTGGGGCACAGTGCATCACTGACCGGATCAGACGAATCGGTGGCACCGGTGGTATCGACCGCATTTGCACCCAGTGAAGCCACGATGGCATCGACGCATTCATCTCCCGAAGCACTCGGACCACATGCTGGGTCCCCGGCGCAATCAGAATCGGCACAATCGACAGCACCGTCGCCATCATCGTCGACTCCGTTGCTGCAATTCTCGACCGGAGTTCCGACACATGCCGGATCGGCAATACAATCGGGATCCGCACAATCGATGGCACCATCTCCGTCATCGTCGACGCCGTTATTACAAACTTCGACAGGAGTACCGCCACCGGGCGTGAAGATGATGTCGATCTCGCCACTTCCACCCGTGGTCGCCCAGCTACCGATTCGCACCAGGTACTCGGTTCCACCGGTGACAGCCAGGTTGGAAATGATCGAAGTGTAATTGCTACAGCCGGTCGCGTCGCCGTTACAGGCAACCTGGTTCAGCGCACCGCAACCACCGGTGTAGATCACCAGATCGGTGTCCCAGCTGGCGATGTTACAGGTTGTGAAAGTAACGGTTCCATCCTGAGCCGGTGTGTAACTGAGCCAGATGTCCTTGGAGACCTGTCCCAGAAAAGTGCCGGCGCATTGCGCATCGGTGGCAACAACACCGCTATTGGTCGCTCCCCCATTTTCGATGGCATGGGTTCCGGCCGCCACGACGGTAGCGTCGACACAGTCATCATTGGGGGGAGGAGGAGGAGGATTACAGATTCCCGCACCATTCATCTCGACAGCGATGAGGGCATTCTGAACTTCGGTCGCATCGGCTGCGGTGAAGGCGCTTCCCGAAGAACCGCCAGTACGAGGGTCATTCGGGGTGGTCCCCACCAGGTCAGTCGCTGCCTGGTTGAACAGGATATATGCCTCGTTGAAGTCAGAAGCAGGAGTGAGATAGACGGTCAGAGCGCGGAACCACACCGCACCCGCCTTGATGGCACCGATACCGGACACGGTGACACCGTTGAAGGTCTTCCCATCGGTGGTCATGGCGAAAGCATGATTCGGCACACCCGAGCCGAAGTGGACGCCACCACTATCGAAACCGGGATCGCAACTGGTCGCCTCGTAAAGGGCGCTGAGAGCACGATCCGGATCGCCCATGCAAGTCGGGGACCACATATCACGGATGGCGCCGAAAGAACTGTCTTCGCCCATCAACCACCGTACCGATCCATCTCCGCAACCACTGCGCCCGCTGTTGGGGGTATCGGTTCCGCTACCGGTCGGCGTGGTCGGCCAGGGAGTACCCCCGGGCGCACCTGCCACGGAAGCATCACCATTCCACAGATCGACCAGTTCACCGAATACATCCGAGAAGGACTCATTCAACTGACCCGACTGGTTCTGGTAGATCAAATCCGCCGAGTGATCGGTGAGACCATGGCCAAACTCGTGTCCGACAATATCGTCAGTTGCCAGTCCATCACAATATGCCGTGCCGCTTCCGTTCCAGATCGCGTTTGGACAGATCGCATCATTCCAGTTGGCAGTGGCCCTCAATTCAATTCCTGCACCATTGAGACTGTCGCGGCCCAAACCACTGTTGAGCAACTGGTAAAAATCTCCCGTGTAGTCATAGACCCCATCGACATCTGCGTCGCCAGTCGCCGCAGCACCTTCTGAACGGACGAGGGTTCCTGGCAAACCACCACCACTTCCGTCATAGATACGGCGATTGATCGCCGAATGGACCGCCGGCCAATGATCGACCATCGTTCCATCGACGGCATCGATGAGAATGTGTTCGGGTAAGACAGTCTCTGAACCTACAACCATGTGCCAGGCGAGATGGATGGTTCCATCGGAAGGATCTCCATACCAGCCTGGATCGACGATCGTCAGGTACTCTTCTGAAGCCTGGGGTTGTTCCATGCGAAGTTCGCCGCCAGCGAGGAAAATCGCCTCTTCAAGGGTGATGACTGGTTGGGTCGGAACAATGCCACGAATCGGATAGTAATCCCCGTTGACAGCCAGGAACTGTCCTTGCGAATCCTGGTGAATGATCAACTGCCCCGTGAAGACATCGATGCCTCGATATACCTGCTGATATCTATGATGCAGGTTCTCCTGATCACACATATCGGTACGCATTCGACGAAGTTGTGACCTGGGATCGGAGAGACCAAAGAGACGTCCGTGGATATCGAGAACCGCAAGAGGATCCACCAGGTTCTCGATCTCGGGAATCGCAAGACCCCCCGGACCGGTAATCAAAGTAGCAAGACCTGTCACCGAAGAGCTGTGAATCTGTAGATCACTGGCTCCAGGTTGCCGATCATCGATAACTTGAGCACTCAGAGGTGCTCCCAGAACGAGACATGCGGCCAAAGCCGCAGTGAACCTGAAGAAGGACATTACGTCCCCCCTTTCTTGGCCCCCCTGGCAAATCCGGCTATTTGATGGATTTGTGTGGGAGACTTCGTTGCCCGGATCTCGGGCGTCGACATGGCGTGGCCTAGTTGAAGTTGGTGTGATCAAACTCGAGATGAAACTGGGCAGAAGGAGAGAAGAAATATAGGTCTGGAACTGGGGATATCCCCGCCAACAGCCTGGACCTTCTACCTGGTTCGTATTCATAGTCGGATTTCAGGGTGCGGTTGCTCCGCAAACCCTGACCTGTCCCATCCCGCAAGAGCCCGGGGGCGCCCACCCGGAGATCGAATCTCCCAAAACGAGGAGCGCTATCCCAATCACCCGATCCGGATCTATCTTCGGGTCGGACCGGTTTTGTTTCAAAAAAGGGCCTGTTTACGCCCTATCCAGGCCCATATAGGCTCTGAGACAGGAGAGGGACGTTTGATGATCAAGGTCAGAGATCTGAGAAAGGTGTTCCGGGTCCACCGGAAAGAACCGGGACTCGCAGCATCGGTGCGATCTCTCTTTCGGCGCAACTGGGTCGAGAAAGAGGCCGTCACCGGATCCTCCTTTGATGTCAAGGAAGGGGAGATCGTCGGCCTCATCGGAGCCAACGGCGCCGGCAAGACCACACTCGTCAAGATGCTCTCGGGAATCATTCACCCCACCTCGGGAGAAGCCGAGGTTCTCGGACATGTGCCGTGGCATAGGCAAGATGATTTCCGCAGACAGATCGCGCTCGTCATGGGACAAAAAGCACAGATGTGGTGGGACCTTCCCGGTGCCGACTGCTTCGAACTGTTACGGGAGATCTACCAGATCCCGCGTGATCAATACCGGAAATCTCTGGAACGTCTTTCAACGATGCTGGGAATCGGCGAGGAGATGACAATCCAGATCCGTCGCCTGTCTCTCGGTGAACGGATGAAGATGGAACTGATCGCGGCACTGCTCCATTCGCCACGGGTCGTCTATCTCGATGAACCCACCATCGGTCTCGACATCACCACGCAGAGAGCGGTTCGAGATTTCCTGCTCGATTACCGTCGTGAGAATGCTCCAGCGATGATCCTGACAAGCCACTACATGGAAGACATCGAACGTCTCTGTGAGCGGATCATCATCATCCGCAAGGGAGACATCGTCTACGACGGAAGTCTCGAACGGGTGATCCACGAATATGCCCCTTACAAGCAACTCCGGTTGAACATCCACCGCGCCTCCACGCTGCAACCGCAACCTGATCAACTGGAGAAGATGGGGAAGGTGGTCGAATGCAATCCTGGCTCGATTTGCCTGCGTGTTTCGCGTGACAAGGTCCCCGAGGTCGCTGCAGAGTTGCTTCGAAAATACTCCGTGATCGATCTCTCCATTGAAGATCCGGAGATCGGAGACACCATCGAGAGAATCATGGCAGGAAGAACGGGAGATTCAGATTGAGTCTGTCTCTCTTCTTCCATCTGGTGAACCTCGAATCCAGGAAATTGATGAGTTACCGGGTCGATTTCTGGATCACCATGCTGGTGAACCTGGTCGTGAATCTCGTGGTTCTGTGGGCTTTGTGGACGGCCATCTTCGCTGAATCCGGAGCGGAAATCGTCGGTGGTTGGGATCTTCCGGGCATTCTTGCATAC